>JAUIGQ010000120.1 GCA_030429925.1 Bacteroidia bacterium
TGTGCTGCCTTGTATCCAAATAATTGATCTTCATAATTCTCAATGGGACCAATGATAATGTCCATTTGATTTTCTTTCATATCCATCCATGCCAGATCACTCTCATAGTATTCATCCGTTAAAAGTGCATCTGCCCTTTTTAACAGATAGTTCTTAAAAGCCTCGTTCTTAGCAAAATTTGAAGCTTCTCTTAAAAGGGCCGCTGCCTTTTCTACTTGCTCCTTAAAAGCTACATGATAAGGAAGAGTGATCAAGTTTCCGGCACTATCTCTCCTAATAAGGGTATAGAGTGATTTCTTATCCTCCAGATCAGCCGACTCAAACTCCTCTTTGGTCATATCCATTGGATAGAAATTAGCTCCCAGGGGTTTTTCATCCACCCCTTCCACAAAGGGCTTGTTGCCATTCAATCTGTCCCAGGGACCGTAGTTGATGGTAAAGAACTGCTTCAGTTTAGGGTCTGCTTCCACCACCAGTTCTTTTTTGTCTCCACCACAGGATTCAAACCAGAATAATTCATCCATAATGTCTGCAGCTTTGATCAGCAAAGGGATCATCTGTTTGTGGTGATCTTGCAGCTTACTCAAATCTGTGGTCAATTCCACCTCAACATATTTTGCCAATAGTTGATCTATTTCTGAGTTTTCTGCTGTTGTGTCCGCAGCAATTACTTTTTCCTCTTTTGTATTTGTTTGATTATCGCAGGCCATTAAAGTAATGCCTACCAATGCAATTCCTAATATTCTTTTCATGAAGCAATGATTTCCGCTAAAATATGAATTGATTCAGATACCCATTCATTTCCATCTAATAAAATGAAGTATATTAGTATCATCATGAGAAAGCTTATTCTAATTTCCTCTTGCTCTCTACTCTTCCTCTTGCTCAGCTTCTGTGGGAGACCTGATACCGTAAATACCATGGAAAGCATGAACACTTCTCCGGAGGGAATTGCGCTTCCTATGCCCTCTCAATTAGACAGCAGTCAGTTTGGAACTTATATAGGAGTGCTGCCATGCGAGAATTGCGGATCGAAACAAGTGATCTTAAAATTGTTGGAAGACGACACTTACCAGCTAAGCGAGGTGCATTTGGACAAGCCCGAAAAGGTCTGCAATTACAATGGAGACTTTAAATACGATGAAGACACTAAATCTTTAAGACTTCCAATGGAAGGAAATGATGCGCGATTTGAATTCGTCAACGGAACCTTGCAGATCCTGGACAAGGACGGAAAGAAAAAGGTCACGGAAGTGAATGAAACTCCTTATCTCTTTAAAACAGAAGTAGATCTTTCTTATGCTATTTGGAGGGTAACAAGCATTGAAGGAAATGAAGTGCCAAAAGTAAGATCCTATCAAAGTTCTATGATCTTCAGAGCAGATGGAAGTGTTACCTATACAGCCGGCTGCAATAATTGCAACGGACGATATGATTCCATCTCAAAAGGTGAACTAAATCTCAAAGTTGGGGCTTGCACCAAGAAGATGTGCGAAGGTGAAGATTGGGAGATGAAGCTGAGTAAAGCTTTACTAAAATGCAAGAAATACAGTATTGCAGATGGAGAATTGATCATGAAAGACCATCAAGGTTCAGAGGTTATCCGATTCAGATCCCTACTCTAAAGATCATCTCTTGAAGAAGTATATCTTTCCCACCTATCGATCACCTCTTGCATATCCTCAGGCAATTCTGAGTTGAATTCCATCCACTCTCCCGTTTTTGGATGAGTAAATGACAAGGTTTTGGCGTGCAGGGCCTGTCTAGGTAAAATGCTGAAGCAATTCTCAACAAACTGTTTGTACTTGCTAAAGTTGGTTCCTTTTAAGATTCGATTGCCACCATATTCCGGATCGTTGAACAAAGGGTGCCCTACCCACTTTGAATGCACCCTGATCTGATGGGTTCTGCCGGTATCTAATTTATACTCCACCAGTGTTACATAGGTAAATCTCTTGAGTACCTTAAAGTTAGTGATGGCTGTCTTTCCTATATCGCCCTCTGGAAAAACATCCATGACCTTTCTGTCCTTTTCAGATCTCCAGATATTACCTTCGATCTTACCTTCCTCCTCTTCTACATCTCCCCAAACCAAAGCCTGATATCTTCTGTCTGAAGTTCTATCAAAAAACTGCCTTGCCAAATGAGTAAGCGCTTCTTCCGTTTTTGCTACCACCATCAATCCGGTGGTATTCTTATCCAATCTATGAACCAAGCCGGGCCTGCCTTCATTGCCATCTGCTTCCGGAAGATTTTGGAAATGATAGATCAAGGCATTCACCAATGTTCCACTATAATTGGAATATCCTGGATGCACCACCATATTCGAGGGTTTGTTCAATACAAGCAAGGTATCATCTTCGTAAACTATGTCCAAGGGTATGTTCTCGGGGATCAGTTCCTTCTCTCTTGGCGGATAAGGAAGGACTATGGATATCTCATCAAATGGTTTGACCTTATAGTTCGGTTTTACCTCACTCCCATTGACCACAATATTCCCCGAAGTAGCAGCTTGCTGGATCTTGTTCCTGGAACTATTGGGTAGTCGATCCGACAAGAACTTATCGATCCTAAGGAATTCCTGTCCTTTATCTACAATGATCTTATGATGTTCGTACAGATCGTCATTGGAATCATTCTCTTCCAATTCTTCTTGAGACCCTATTTCTTCATCTTCTATCATCTTCAAGGATTTGAGATCATGATCTTAGCGGTATAGGATTTCCCCTCTTGATCAACTGCTTGCAAGATATACATTCCTTCAGCCAATCCCTCAATAGAGTATTCCAATGATCTGGGATCGAACTCAGACAACAATCTACCATCAAAAGAAAGAAGTCTCAATAGTTGAAGACCATTAGGTGGATCTAACAATCGAAAGCTTGCATTGGTTGGATTTGGATAAGGGATCAAGCTCTTCTCCTCTCTCTTCACAAATCCTTTTTGTTCTAGGAGTCCAACTCCGTAATTTCTCTTTCTGAGAATGGGACGTAACATCACCGAACCATCTCTTATGCCGCTAGAAGGATTAAACCATTCAATCCCATTCAAACTCCAACTGATCTTATCTCTGTGGTTGTTATTAAGGTCATATCCCATATTCATGGATAGCTGACCTACCTTTTCATAGCCCACATAGAAAGTAGGACCAACCAATACCAGTGAATCGAACCAATAAGTGATATATGCATCCTTTTCATCATAAATAGCCCTTGTCCTAACCTCTTTCCGGAAGATAACATTAGGAGGACTCAGACTGCTCCAAACAGTCAGATAAAAGGATTGAGTTCTGGTATCATTGGCCTGTGGAAGAAAATACATTTGAACTCCACCCAGAGTGTCTTGATGAGGCATGTTAAAGCGTACAGCCAAATAAGAAGTATTACCACCAGAGCTGCCAGTATTTACTCCATAACCGGCTTCAGCGCTGCCATCATCATAAGCGTAGTAGTTGGTGAGCTTAAGCCTTGTAAGGTTGGTATCATTCTCACGAATAAAATCTTTGGTCTCAACTGCTACAGGACGAAAATCGATATCGCATACTCCCTTGAATACCTGAAAGCTGTCGATATCTGCCTGAGGATACGAGAAGTTGAGGGGATAACCTAGTCGCAAATTTCCAAAAGCTCTTATAGGTCTAAAGAAATTATTGGAAGGGGGGAATTGATAGTAATTGTTGTTGTTGATCGTATCCGGCAAAACCATCTTATTAAAAACGATCAAGGGTCCTGAATAATTATTCCTTACCTCCAAGATCACACTATCTCTCATATAATTAGCAGGGTTGGTCCTATAGTGCCAAACGGGCATGGCTTCATATTCCTTCAGCAAACTTGGCGCCCTGTACACATAGCTAATGTCCTTTTGAGCAGTGTCATTTTGGCTTCTGCCGTCATCCAAATAAATGTAATCAACATGCCAGTTATCGTAAGCCCCTTGCAACCTGGCTCTATTTCTAAACCTGAATTGGAAACCTGAAGTCCTGAATTGACTATCTACCCGGATCATCACCTGTCGAAAAGAATCGACAGGGGCTGTTGTAGATTGTCCTCTTTGATTCCAAACCAACCCCCATCTTTCCGTATCTGAATTATAGAATTCCAGACTAAGGCTGTCTTCTTGATTTGGGCCATCCAATGCAAATCCCTTGGCCTGAAAAAAGAAACTGAAGTAAGTACTATCAGAAGCCCCTTCAAGGTTAATTGGAACTGAGGTTAACCTATCCGCCCTTCCATTGGTGGCGATATCGTCAAAATTATAGGGAAGTCCGAATTGATTCAATCCATCAAATGTGACTACTCCTAGAGAAGGGGGATAAAATCCCATAGTGTAATTTCTATATACCGAGCGATCTAAATAAAATGATTCATTATCCTTCTGAACTACATAGTATTTAATAGAGTCCTGCACATAAAAAGGCTCTTTCTGAATTGTGTCAATACCAAAGCCCGAAGTATCTACAATGTCATAAGGTGGATAAGAATTCAATAACTGAAAGCTGGGCGGGTAGGTATAGAGGTCATAATATTGGATGATCTGGATCGGGTTGGGAGTTTTTGAGATCGTATTCCCGGCCGTATCTACCAAAAATGTAAAAGTGGTATCCTTCTCTTGCACAAAGCCTTCATCCCCTGTATAGATGCTACCATTAATATAAAGGGCATAGAAAACAGTATCTATAACTCTTGGGTCGTTTGCAGGATCTTTCACGATGGCCGGAAAGTGATCTACAGAGAAATCATCAATAAACGGCAGCTGCAAAGTGTCATATTCATAGACAAGTGAATCTACTTGATAGAAGATCTTGTGATCCTTTGTCTTTACCTCTTCCCGAAAGAAGGAAGGGTTAGTAGACGGGACGGATAGATAATCTTGAGCAGAAGCACCCAATGATATCATAAACATCAGAAATAGCGTAAAGTGAGCCTTCATATTATTGAACTTCAGAAGGATTAACGCTGTGTTCTATGCGATTCGTATCTGTAGTTAAATAAAGATCAACCGCACTACCCATAAAAATGGAAGGTTCTTCTGTATAGGTTGGATATTGCTTATATACCTTGGCCATTGAGCTATCTTCAGCATTTTCGGCCGGTGGATCGAAATTCAAACTACCTACATTAAGTGATCTGGACTTGAGCAATTCATTGGCTTGCATGGCAGTAAGCTCTATAAGATAGGGAACCGGTACTTCTTCCTTGCTAAGACCCTGTCCAACCACCAGATCGATCTTTGCTCCTTTCAACACTCTTTTTCCCGCTTCTGCTGGCTCACCGTTGATCGTCTGCTCCAGAATACAATTGGTGCAGAGATCAGGCTTGTAGGTCAATTCGCCGATCTGCAAACCATAGATCTCCATTAAGGAAGTGGCTTGTCGCAATGAAAGATCAACTAGATTGGGCATGCTGATCGTAGGAGGTTTAGTGGAAGAAACCGTAAGGTAGATCTTTCTGCCTCTCTTAACTGTAGTAGCAGGCATAGGGTCTTGCTCCAAGATCAGGTTCTTTTCAGCTCCCTTTTGATAGATTGAATCGGAGATCAATAGCTCAAAATCAGGATTGGATTGTCCCAAAGTATCCGACCATACAACGCCTGTATAGTTCGGCACCTCAATAGTCTTTCCGTGAAGGGTGTAATCTTCTAAGTATTGCAAGGCAAAAAAGACCAAGGCAACAAGAAACACAATGGCTATCAATAAGTTGATAACGAAACTTCTACTAAATAAAAAACGAATGAAATTCCCCATAAAATCAGCAAAGGCAGAAACGGCTTCAAAGATATGAATATTACCACTGAGCTGTTAATTAATACCTTCTTAGAGCTCTTCAATAGCTAATTAGTTTGCTTTATTTTGAAGGAACCCAAAAATCAATGGAGAGAAAGTTAAATATTGCGATAGCTGCCGGCGGAGACTCGGCAGAGGAAGTGATCTCAATGAAGACCGCCCAAACAGTCTATGATCATCTGGACAGAGGAAAATTCGAAGTGGTGATGGTAAAGATGCGCTTTGGAGAATGGAAAGCACTCATAGATGAGAATGAATACGAGATCAACAAGAACGATTTCAGTTTTGAGCACAAAGGAGAAAAGTTTCAATTCGATTACGTCTTCATTGCCATTCACGGAACCCCGGGTGAAGATGGAAAACTGCAAGCTTATTTCGACCTACTTGATATTCCCTATTCTTCTCCTGATCACATAGGCTCTACCCTTACTTTCAATAAATGGTATTGCAGCACTCTGCTCAATCAGATGGGTTATCATGTTGCACAATCGCATTATATAAGAAGGGGTGAATCCATTGATGAAGATGCTATTATTGAAAAATTAGGCTTGCCCTGTTTTGTAAAACCCTGTTCAAGCGGAAGTAGCTTTGGTATTTCAAAGGTGAAAGCAAAGGAGGCATTGTTCTCAGCCATAAGCGAGGCTTTTGAATACGATCATGAGATCATGATCGAAGGATTCTTGCCAGGAAAAGAGGTCACCTGCGGAGTCTATAAAAGCAAAGATGAGATCAGGGCTTTGCCCATCACTCAGATCATACCAAATGGAGAGTTTTTCGATTATGCAGCCAAGTATGAAGGTGATTCTCAAGAAATAACACCTGCACGGATCACCGAAGAGCAAACTTCAGAAGTTCAAAGGATCGCTAAAGAGATCTACAAAAAGCTTAATTTGAGAGGAATAGTAAGAATAGATTTCATGTTGAACGAGAACACACCCTATATCATAGAAGTGAATGCTGTCCCGGGCCTATCTGCTGAAAGCTTGGTACCTCAGCAAGTGAGAGCAGCGAAGATCCCGATGAACCAATTTTTCACTGACATTATAGAAGCGACAAAAAAATAAGCGAATGGAATTCCTGGATGAAAATTTAGACAAATATGTATGCGACCATAGCAGTCAAGAAAGTGAACTGCTGCAAGAGTTGAACAGAGAAACCTCTGCAAAGGTACTTCGACCAAGAATGCTCAGTGGTCATTTGCAAGGCAGAGTGCTCAGTATGCTCTCTCAGATGATCCGGCCAAAAAGGATATTGGAAATAGGAACCTATACAGGCTACTCTGCCATTTGCCTAGCTGAAGGCTTAGTAGAAAACGGAAGGCTTCACACCATTGATATCAATGAAGAATTGCAGAGCATGATCAAGAGTTATCTTGAAAAGGCAAAGCTGACCGATCAAGTGGAACTGCATATTGGAATTGCGCTGGAGATCATCCCCACACTTGAAGAAGATTGGGACATGGTTTTCATTGATGCAGATAAGGAAAATTACTCTAAGTATTATGAACTCATACTTCCTAAATTGAGGTCCGGAGCATACATCATTGCAGACAATGTTTTGTGGAGTGGCAAAGTGATAGAGGATTATAATGGTCTAGATGAAGAAACCAAAGCATTGGTAGATTACAGCAATATGGTCATGAATGATGATAGAGTTGACAATGTGCTCTTTCCCATTCGAGATGGACTCATGATCGCCAGAAAAAAGTAAATGCAAAACAAAGGGTATCATAAGAAGAAAGGACGTACTTATTCTGTTGAAGAGCTGATCAACGGAATCTTCGATGGTGATATCTTTTCCCTAAGCAAGGCGATTACCCTTTGTGAAAGCAGAAGGTCTGAGGATAGAAATGCCGCCAATCAGATCCTAAAAGCATGTATGCCCAAAAGTGGAAACTCGATCCGATTGGGTATAAGCGGAGTGCCGGGAGTTGGCAAAAGCACTTTCATAGAAAGCTTTGGCAACTATTTGATCGAGGAGGAAAAGAAGAAAATAGCTGTATTGGCCGTGGACCCTTCCAGTGAGAGAAGCAAAGGAAGCATCTTGGGTGATAAGACGAGAATGGAAAAATTGAGTCGTTCTGAGAATGCCTTTATTCGTCCAACAGCCACAGGAGGCGCACTAGGTGGTGTTGCACATAGCAGCAGGGAGAGCATCATTCTTTGTGAAGCTGCCGGCTTTGAGGTTGTATTGATAGAAACCGTTGGGGTTGGCCAATCAGAAACAGAGGTAAG
>JAUIGQ010000121.1 GCA_030429925.1 Bacteroidia bacterium
ATCATGTCGGAACTACGCCAAAAGAAATTCCGACCGATATATTTTTTGACCGGAGAAGAGGAGTATTTTATTGATCAGATCTCAGATTATATAGAAGAGCATGCTTTAGACGAAGCAGAGAAAGAGTTCAATCAGACCATTGTTTACGGAAGGGAGACGGATATGCTAAGCATCGAAAGTGAGGCTAAGCGTTTTCCTATGATGTCTAATTACAATGTGGTGATCATCAAGGAAGCACAGACCCTGAAGAAATGGGAGATGTTGAATAATTATTTTGAGAATCCTTCACCAACCACCATTTTGGTTATCTGTCACAAGCATAAGAAACCGGATGGCAGGAACAAGGCGATCAAAAGCCTGAAAAAGAATGCGGTCTATTTCGAATCTAAAACCCTCTATGAAAATCAGGTTGCTGCGTGGATAGAGAATAGGGTAAAAGAGCTTGGCTACAGCATACACCCCAAGGCTTCGGTTATGCTCTTGGAATATTTGGGTAGCGATCTTAGTAAGATCAGCAATGAGATCGGTAAGTTGGTGATCAATTTGGAGAAGGGAAGTGAGATCGATGCAACTCTCATTGAGAATAATATTGGTATAAGTAAAGATTATAATGCTTTTGAGCTGAACAATGCATTGGGAAGCAAGGATATCGTTAAAGCCAATAAGATCATTCAGTATTTTGGCAAGAATGAGAAGTCCTATCCAATACCCGCTATTTTGCCAATTGTCTACCGATTCTTTGCTCAGTTGCTCCTATTCAAGAGTTTACCTGCCGGCAATCCAAAGATCGCTGCTTCAAAAATGGGCATCAATCCTTTCTTCTTAAAAGATTATCAGGCAGCAGCCAAGAATTACAATCAGAAAAAGATCGCCAGGATCATGTCTGCCCTTAGAAAAGCTGATGTCAGAAGCAAGGGGGTTGGAGTAAGTAGCATGCCCAATTACGACATCCTTCAGGAGTTGGTCTATGAAATTCTTCACTAGTCAGGCCGCATAAGTTGAACAAAATCCGTCAAAAAAGATTTAAGAGCAATAAAGTTCAGCTTTGGATATATTTGCCGACTCAATATTTTTTTATGCCTTTAAAGAGACTTTTCGTAAGCCTAGTATTCCTTTTTGCCTCTGTTAGCCTATTGGCACAGTCAGGATCAGTAAGAGGATTTGTATATATGGAAGAAACCGGAGAGCCTGCCATATATGTTAATGTGTATTTGAAAGGGACTACCTATGGTACCACCACAGATGACAATGGTTTTTTCAACCTTACCAAGGTTCCGATAGGAAACTATACAGTAATGGCTACTTCTATTGGTTATGATACAGCTACTGCATCAGTAAGTATTGAGAAGGCGAACCAGATACAAGATTTTAAGTTGTTCATTTCAGAGTCGAGCATTGAGCTGGAAACGGTGACCATCTCAGCGGAGAAGCAAGAGGCTCAGACAACTGTAAAAATGTCGGTAACCAAATTAACTCCCAAGGAGATCAAGAAGATGCCGGCCATCGGAGGTGACCCGGATCTTGCACAATACCTGCAGGTATTACCGGGGGTAGTGTTTACCGGTGACCAAGGTGGACAATTATATATCAGGGGAGGATCTCCGATCCAGAACAAGGTGCTGCTAGATGGAATGATCATCTATAATCCATTTCACTCCATTGGACTTTTCTCTGTTTTTGATACTGATATCTTGAGAACTGCTGATGTATACACCGGCGGTTTCAGCGCTGAATACGGTGGTAGGATCTCATCTATCATGGATATCAAAACCAAGGATGGGAACAAACAAAGGATCTCTGGGAAGGTTGGAGCAACCACCTTTGGTTCAGATATTTTGCTGGAAGGACCTATCTCAAAGCCTAAAACACAAGGTGGTGGAAGTAAGTCATTTATCATATCGGCAAAGACTTCATATATGGATCAGTCTTCTGAAAAGATCTATAAGCACATAGATGATCCGGGATTGCCTTACAACTTTACCGACCTTTATGGAAAGGTCTCCTTGAACGGAAGCAATGGTAGCAAGGTGAACTTCTTTGGTTTTAATTTTATGGATGAGGTGGATTACCCTGATGTAGCTGCCTTTGAATGGAATCAATATGGTGCCGGAACCAATTTCGTTCTGATCCCTGCCAGATCAACCACTTTGATCGACGGTGTTATTGCATACACCAGTTATGAAACATCTGCAATAGAAGCAGAAGAAACAGCAGACGCCAGAGACAGAACCAGTTTGATCAATGGATTCAACGCAGGTATGAACTTTACGAATTTCAACGGTAATAATGAATCTAAATTTGGATTCTCTATCCTGGGATTTACAACGGATTTCTCTTTTACCAATAGTGTGCAACAAGTAATTCAACAAAGAGAGAATACTACTGAGATCGCCGGTTACTTGCAGTATAAGTTGAATTTTGGAAAACTTGTCTTAGAGCCAAGCTTCAGACTGCACTACTATGCCTCCTTAAGTACTTTTTCTCCTGAGCCCAGGATTGGATTCAAATACAATATCACCAATAATTGGAGGATCAAAGGTGCTGCAGGACTGTATTCTCAGAATTTGCTGAGTGCGACTTCAGACAGAGATGTAGTGAACTTGTTCTATGGATTCCTTTCCGGCCCTGACAATCTGCAAGAAGAGATCACCAATGAGGACGGCTCAACTACCCGACTAGAAGACCAGCTTCAGAAGGCCAGGCATTTGATCTTTGGATTTGAGTATGACATCACCAGAAACTTCGATATTAATATCGAGGGGTACTATAAATGGTTTACACAATTGACCAATGTCAACAGGAATAAACTGTATGAGGACAATGCTGCCAATTCAGAAGTTCCGGATGTATTGAAGAAGGACTTTATCGTTGAAACAGGAGATGCATACGGTATTGATTTTACCTTTAAATACGATAGGAAGAACTGGAGCTTGTATGCTGTTTATTCCTGGTCGAAGGTAGAAAGATGGGATGGGATCCAAACCTATTACCCAATCTTTGATAGAAGGCACAATGTGAATCTTGTAGGGTCATATACTTTTGGAGAAGACCTGCTTTGGACAGTGGATGCAAGGTGGAATTTGGGTTCAGGATTCCCACTTACACAAACTACCGGCTTTTATGAACTGTTATCCTTCCAAGGAGCCTTGGATCAATCTTATGTATCAGAGAATGGCGATCTGGGTATTCGATATGGCGAGCTAAATAATGGTCGTTTGCCTTACTATCATCGTTTTGATATATCTCTAAAAAGGAAATTCGTGATCTCTGAAAGGTCGATATTGGATGCAACAGTGAGTGTGACCAATGTTTACAACAGAGAGAACATCTTCTATGTCAACAGAGTAACCGCTGAAAGGGTCAATCAATTACCCATTCTTCCTTCGGTTGGTGTAAGCTGGACTTTTTAAGCATATAAAAGTTTTATACCATTGCTTATTGTCTTAATTTTGGGGGCAGTTTTTGACTAAAAACTGTAGCAATTTCATGCCCGATAATAAGACGAAGTACATTTTTGTAACAGGTGGAGTTACATCATCATTAGGTAAAGGAATTATCTCAGCATCTTTGGCTAAATTGCTGCAGGCGAGAGGATATTCTGTTACTATTCAAAAGCTGGATCCATATATCAATGTAGATCCGGGAACCTTGAACCCATATGAACACGGAGAGTGTTACGTGACCGAAGACGGTGCTGAAACCGATCTTGACCTTGGCCATTATGAGAGATATTTGGATAGTCCAACCTCTCAAGCTAATAATGTAACCACCGGTCGAATTTATCAGCATGTGATCAATAAGGAGAGAGAAGGGGCATTCTTGGGAAAGACCGTTCAAGTGATCCCTCACATCACAGATGAGATCAAGAGAAGAGTTAGGCTTCTTGGTAGAACCGGGAAGTACGATATAGTTATCACAGAGATCGGCGGTACGGTAGGTGATATTGAATCCTTGCCCTACATTGAGGCGGTGCGTCAGTTGAAATGGGATCCGGAAGTGGATTGTATCGTTATCCACCTGACTTTGGTTCCCTACCTATCAACCTCTGGAGAGTTAAAGACCAAGCCAACTCAGCACTCTGTGAAGATGCTGCAAGAAAGTGGAGTTCAAGCAGATGTGTTGGTGCTAAGAACAGAGCAGCCGATTCCTGAAGATGTGAAAAAGAAGGTAGCCTTGTTCTGCAATATCTCTCAAGACGCCGTTATTGAATCGGCAAATGCTGAGACGATCTATGAGGTGCCCATCTTTATGCAAGAAGAAAAGTTGGATCAGGTAGTGCTTAAGAAATTAGATCTTCCCGGCAAGCAAGAGCCGGACATTGAAGAGTGGAAAGCATTCTTGGCTAAGCTGAAGAACCCAAAGAGAAGTATCAATATCGGATTGATAGGAAAGTACATTGAACTGAAAGATTCCTACATCTCCATTCACGAAGCACTGATCCATGCAGGAGCTAAGAATGATACCGCAGTGAAAGTTCACTGGATCCATTCGGAAGGATTAGAAAAGGAGAATATTGCGGATAAGCTTGGCGGATTAGATGGTATTCTTGTAGCTCCCGGCTTTGGAGAAAGAGGAATAGAAGGAAAGATCGCTGCTGTTGAATATGCTAGAAAACAAAAGGTTCCTTTCTTGGGAATTTGTTTGGGAATGCAATGCGCAGTGATCGAATTTGCTCGACATGAGTTGGGCTTAATGGGGGCGCATACTACAGAGATCGATAAAAATTGTCCTGATCCGGTGATCTTCCTTATGGAGGAGCAAAAGACGGTCACCGACAAAGGAGGTACAATGAGGTTAGGCGCCTATGAATGTAAGATCAACCCAAATACTAAGGCAGCAAAGGCTTATGGTAAAGAATTGATCAAAGAAAGGCACCGACATAGATTTGAGTTCAACAATAAATATTTAGATCAATTCAAGGAAAAAGGAATGATCGCTTCCGGAATCAATCCGGGAGGAGGAATGGTTGAGATCGTTGAGATCGAAGATCACCCATGGTTTGTAGGTGTTCAGTTCCACCCTGAGTATAGCAGTACTGTTTTGAATCCACATCCGCTTTTTGTGGAGTTCATTTCTGCAGTCATTAAAGAGAATCACAGAGAGTTAGCGGTTAAGGAGAATTAGTTAGATGGATAAGAATACGTTTATTGGCCTGTTGCTGATCATGGCCATCATTATTGGTTTTAGCATATACAATGCACCTTCAGATGAAGAAGTTGCTCGACAAAAATGGTTGAGAGACTCTTTGGAGAGAGCGAAAGCAATGAATATTGAGCAGCCGGAAAGTGTTCAGGAAGAAGCCAATACTCAAGTGCTGAGCGAGAGTTCAAACAATGATACTTCTGCAGCAATAGCCACTCTAGATACAAGCCTAAGTGAGCTCAACAATTCGGATTCATTGAGAATTTCAGAGTTGCAAAGATTATATGGCCCACTGGCCGGAGCTGCTGACAAAGATTCAAAGGAGATCTTGGTAGAAACAGAGAGGATGAAGCTTTATTTCAGCACAAAAGGCGGAATAATAAAAAGGGCTGAACTCAAAGACTACTCAACTTATGATGGAGATCCTCTAATACTTTTTGATTCCAGTTCTTCCTTCAACCTGAACTTCTTTACCAGAGACAATAAAAATATTTTTACAGATGAGTTGGTCTTTGATACCGATGCCTCTGATATGAGTATCAGCGGAGAAGGGACAAAGAATATCAGCTTCCGATTAGATGCTGGAATGGGGAGATATCTGGAGATGATCTATACTGTTAGCGGAAACTCTTATTTGATTGACCTGGACATTAATCTGGTGGAAATGGACCAGGTGGTGGATATGAGAACCGGTGAGATGTTCTTGAACTGGACGGTCAATGCCCCTAATCAAGAAAAGAGCCTAAAGAATCAGCGAGATGCATCAACTGTTTACTTCAAGTATGAAGGAGAGGATGTAGATTACCTTACTGCAACATCGGATGAAAAGGAAGATTATGAAGCAGATCTAAAGTGGGTTTCTCTGAAGCAGCAATTCTTTAACACAGCTATCATTGCTGATGAGTCCTTCGATAAGGCAAGAGCCTTTGCCCAAACAGAAACAGATGAAGGTTCTATAGATTATGTGAAGAAGATGACCACCGCTCTAACACTTCCACTAAGTGGTTCCAAGATCGAGAAGTACGGCATGTCGCTCTACTTTGGACCTAATAAATATTATGTCTTAGAGGAGTTGGACAATGGCATGGAAGAGATCATCGACCTAGGTTGGGGAATCTTTGGCTGGGTGAATCGATTGGCGGTAATTCCGGTTTTCCATTATTTGGGAAGTTTCAATTGGAGTTATGGGATCATTATTTTGATCCTGACCATCTTGTTGAAGTTGGTGCTTTCTCCAATCACCTACAAAACCTATATGTCAGGAGCAAAGATGAGAGTCTTGAAACCTGAGATCAATGAGATCAATGAAAAGTATGAGAAGGATGCTATGAAGAAGCAACAGGCAATGATGGATCTATACCGACAAACCGGTGTGAATCCATTGAGCGGTTGTATTCCATTGCTGATTCAAATGCCGATCCTGATCGCCATGTTCCGTTTCTTCCCTGCATCTATTGAATTGAGACAAGAGAGTTTCCTCTGGGCAGATGACCTTTCTACCTACGACTCTATCTATAATTTCCCGGATGGATTTACTATTCCATTCTACGGTGACCATATTTCTCTTTTTACTTTGTTGATGGCAATTTCCATTACCCTTTACACCAAACTAAACTCATCTATGAGTGCAGGTATGGCTCAAGAAGGAGCAATGGCTGCCCAGATGAAGATCATGATGTACATCATGCCGGTAATGATGTTGTTCTTCTTTAACAACTACTCATCCGGACTGTCTTATTATTACTTCTTGGCCAACATCATTTCGATCGGACAAACCTTCTTGATCAGAAAGGTGTTCATCAATGAGAAAGCGATCCGAGCCAAGATCGAGAACAATAAGAAGAATCCGAAGAAGAAGAAAAAATCGGGCTTTGCCAAGAGAATGGAAGAGATGGCCAAGCAGCAACAATTGAAGCAGAAAGGAAAGTAGGTAAGGAAGTACTTAGAGTATATTAAAGTGCACTAAAGTGCCTAAAGTTAGTTTTTTCAGTAAAGTCTGGCTTCGACTCCCTGCCTGCCAGAGTCTTGCACGGCGGGCACGGCGCACCCTTAGTTAGATGTATACCTTCACCCTTACTTCATCCCCTTCCTTTAGTCCTTCTTTCTTTCTGATCTCAGCTTTGACCGGTAGAAGATAGGTGGCTTGTTTACTGTCGAACCAGATAGCAGTATCCCATTCTGAATTGCCCACCCTTGCACTTGCCTTTAGTCGACCCCAGCCTTCTTCAAGGTCCTTTAAATGTGTGCGGATCTCTGCAGAAATATCTTTTGGTAGACTTACAAAGTGCCAGGCCCCTTTGCCTTTATAAATCCAAAGGAGAGATATAAACTCATATCGTATCCTACTTTCTAACACAAATTACTTATAAAGGCCACAGGAAGTTACTTTTGGATGATCTTAAGTTCCTTTTATTTAGTGCTATATTGCTTTGAGAGGAGGCATTATAATCTTTTGCCACCATAGCTAATAACTCTGTTCCAATTGGGCAAATGATGGTATCCTTCATGTTGAGATCTGAAAACATCTTTATACACAACTTTGTCATTGTGGATCACCCATAGAATTCCCGGGTTCTGCTCTTCAACAAAATAAGTGTTCGGACCTAAAAACTCTACCAATCCTTCAGTGGCTGTATGGATCTTGTTGGCTTTGAAGACAGAATCGGCTATTGTTGTAAATTCTTTTGTAGCCAAATTATAGCTTACCAGATTGTTATTGAAACCTCCTGCATAGACGAACTTCTCATCTTTGCCTAATGTTCTGGCCTTCTTGATCTTGGCACCGGCCCAGTTTCTAAATGTATTATTGTTGTAAAAGATCAGCACGCTATCATTTAGAAAATCTACATCATGCTGATGAACGAAGGGTCCT
>JAUIGQ010000122.1 GCA_030429925.1 Bacteroidia bacterium
TAAAATTGATCACAACATCGGATCAAGGTTGTGTTGATTCTATTGAGAAAGTTGTTTTGGTGGATCCCTCCCCAATACCATCCTTCATTTTTGAGAATCAATGTTTTGGGGACTCTACCCATTTTGTTAGCACTACTTCTCTGGCAAGTGGGAGTATTATTGAATATGTGTGGTTTACCAATAGTCAGCAGATCAATGATTCAATTGCTTCTGTAAAATATAACAGCTTAGGGGAAAAGCAAGTGATATTAAGAGTGAATACTGATAAGAATTGTCTTCAATTGATTAGGGATACTATTGATATTTATGCTAAACCAACAGCTGATTTTATAGTGTCGGACATTTGTGAGGGTGAAGACTTTAAGGTGGTTGATAATAGTTCAACTCCTTTGGGTCAGATCATAAGGCGTTATTACTCCTTTAGCACTGATAGTTTAATAGATACTTCCTCTGTAGCCAATCCAGATTTCTCTCCAAATGGAATTGGAAGTTATACTATTGCTCAATTGGTAGAAGCGGATAACTCATGTGTAGATAGCTTGAAAAAGGTTGTGAATGTAAACCCGCTGCCCACTGCTAATTTCAGGATACTCAATAACAACTCTGGAGCACCATATACTTTAGAAGTTGAGAATACCTCCATGAATGCCGATCAGTATTTATGGAGTTCAGGAAAGGGAGAAAGTTCTACTGATCCAACAGCCGAATTTGTCTATCCGGACACTGGTTCATATGTAGTGCAATTGATCGCTATTAATTCAGCAAGTTGTCAGGATACTATCTCTAAGTTGCTAAATGTTCTTCCATACTTCCTTGATGCCTCCATTAATGATGCTCAATTAATTAAGGATACAGACAATTCATACAAGATCCGACTTCGTATCTCAAATAATGGGAACAATAAGATCAATGAAATTGAGATGCTAATAGAAGCTGAAAACCAATTGAGCCTTGCAGAGAAGATCACAAAGGATATCTATAAAGGAAATACATTGATCCATACGTTAAATAGTTTTCTTCCGGCCAATGGAGATAATGCCTCTTTTATTTGTTTCAATATCAGTAAGGTGAATGGTGTTACAGACGATGTCTCTAGCAACAATGAAATTTGTGTCTCCGCTTTTCCCAATAAGCTATACCTTGCTACCTACCCTAATCCTGTAACTGATTGGTTGAATATAGATTTTGTTTTGCTTAGCCCGGGTAGATTGACGCTTAAATTATATGATCTGATAGGTAAAGAGGTTAACGATCAGATAAATGATGAATTCTTGGAAGATGGTTATCACCAAAAGCGCATCAATCTTTCTTCTTTAAGAAGCGGCACGTATGTCCTTAGGTTCAGCTTTGAAGGGATTGAAGAAGAGATCAAGATATTGAAGCAATAGTTGTAATGAAGAAGATCGTATTTGCCAGTCAGAATGAAAACAAAGTCGCCGAGATCAGGTCTCAATTGAAGGGGAGAATAGAGATCCTTTCTTTGAATGACATCAATTACCACAAGGACTTAGCGGAAGACCAAGATAATTTAGAAGGGAATGCCATACAAAAGGCTTCATTTGTGAAGCATGAGTTGGGTTATGATTGCTTTGCGGATGATACAGGACTTGAGATCGAGGCATTGGGTGGGGAACCGGGCGTGAGATCTGCGAGATATGCCGGAGAAACTAAAGATGCCGAGGCTAATATGAAGAAGGTTCTGGAGCGAATGAGTTCAAAGCAAAACAGAAAAGCACAATTCAGAACAGTTATTTCTCTCTTTATAGGTGAGGAGCAATATCTTTTTGAAGGAGTTTGCAAAGGAGAGATCAGCAAGGAAAAAAGAGGGGAGAAAGGTTTCGGATATGATCCGATTTTTATACCTTCATCTAAGGACAAAACCTTTGCAGAAATGAGCATGGAGGAAAAGGCAGAAATTGGTCATAGAGGAATAGCAGTTAAGAAGCTGATCAGTTTTCTCAACAAACTCTAAAGCTTACTTTTGCCGCAGAAATAAGCACACAATATGAAAGCATTAATGAAGACAGAAAAGGGAGACATGACCATAGAGTTCTATGAAAAAGATGCTCCGAATACTGTAAATAACTTTGTCAAGTTGGCAAAGAAAGGATTCTATGATGGATTAACCTTCCACAGAGTGATCCCGGATTTTGTGATCCAAGGAGGTTGTCCTGATGGAACTGGAGCAGGCGGACCCGGTTATTCGATCGATTGCGAACTAGATGGAGAAAATCAGTACCATGATAGAGGAGTTCTATCAATGGCCCACGCTGGCAGAAATACAGGCGGCTCGCAATTTTTTATCTGTCACAGCAGAAACAATACTGCCCATTTAGATAGAAATCACACTTGTTTTGGAAAAGTAGTAGATGGTATAGACATCATTGATGATATTCGAATGGGAGACAAGATAAATAAGATAGAGATAATTGAGTAACTAGTTGGGATTTGGAAGTTGGGAGTGGGGAGTTTGAAGCATTTTCTGCAAGCGAACTCGCACCCGCACCCGCACTATCCTTTGATAGTAGGTGTCTTAATTAATAATTAGAAAAACAACATATATGAGTTTTGAAATAGAAGGAAAACTGGTAGAGAAGTTTGATACTCAGAAGATCAGTGATTCTTTCAAAAAAAGAGAATTTGTGATTGAAACTGCTGAAGAAGGTGGTGGAAGAGTATTTACTGAGCATATCAAGTTTCAATTGTTGCAAGATAAATGTGAGTTGATCGATGATATGTCGTTGAATTCAAGAATTAAGGTCCATTTTAACCTAAAAGGAAGAAAATGGGAGAAAGATGGGAAGGTGAATTATTTTACTAATCTGGATGCTTGGAGAGTTGAAAGTGTTGGTGAAAATTCTGCACCTCCGCCATCCGCTGAACCTCCTGTTTCTTCATTCAGTGCAGCTGACCTCGATGAAGAAGAGGATGATCTTCCATTCTAAAATGCTATAGTATTGGATTCACTTACTCAAATTGTCCTTGGTGGGGCAGTAGGTGAAGTTGTTCTTGGTAAGAAGGTAGGAAATAAAGCTATCTTATGGGGAGCAATTGCCGGAACTATACCGGATCTAGATACTATACCCGGTCAATTCCTGGAAACGGTAGACCGTCTTTCCATTCATAGAGGATTTAGTCATTCCATTGTATTTGCTGTTCTCTTAGCTCCAATACTGGGTTGGTTGCTCAATAGATTATATAAGAAAGAGAAAGCCGGTTTTTGGCCGTGGACACAATTGTTCTTTTGGGGACTGTTCACGCACCCTCTCCTTGATATATTTACCACCTGGGGAACTCAGTTATTTTGGCCATTTGATTGGAGAATTGCCCTGCACTCGGTCTTTGTGATAGATCCAGTATACACTTTGCCATTTCTTCTCTGTTTGATCATTGTAATGTTCCTTGGGCGAAAGAGTGAACTAAGAAGGAAGATCAATCAAATTGGTATAGGAGTCAGCTCACTCTATCTTGTATGGACCTTATCGGTTAAACTATATGTAAACCATAAGGTGGAGGAGTATTTAGAGGGAGAGGGAATAGATTATCTATCCTATCAAAGCCGACCAAGTCCTATGAATACCATTCTGTGGACTTTCAATATTGAGCAGGAAGATCAATTCTTGATCACCTACTATTCAATACTGGATGAGGATGTAAACCTGAAGTTTGTCGAGATTCCCAAACAACACGACCTATTGAAAGAGATGAGAAATCATCCGGATATAGAGAAGTTGTTGTTTCTAACAAAAGGGTATTACAGCATGGAGAACAGGCTTAGTGATGGCGCATTATTAATGAATGACCTCAGATTTGGGATGATCGATGCATTTGATGGAAAAAGAGGAGACTTTGTCTTTGTTTATCCTATTATAAGAAAAGATGGAGAACTCAAGATCTTGCAAGAACAGAAATCCTTTGATGGAGCAGGAGAGTACCTGGAAAAGCTTTGGAAAAGGATCAAAGGAGTTAGGTCTGTTTAAAACCCGATCTGAGGAATTTACCAAATGACTTTCTTCCTTCTTTAGAATTAAGCGACTTCAAGACCGTCCAAACAGATTCTTCTTCTGTATTATCGATCTCTTTTTGAATATTCCTTCCCTCAAGAGCCTTTCCTAATATCTCTTGATCACTTCTTCCGCCTACTTTATCCTCATTAACCAAGGAGTCTGCGATCTCAAATCTTCTTTTGGCCTGCTCTTCATATCCCAACTTTTCTTCCAGCAGACCCAGATTGTTATGGGCAACAGCATCCTCGGGATCTAACTCTATGGCTTTCTTATAATCTTCTATTGCTTTCTTGGTCATGCCTGCATGTCCTAGTATGTAAGCTCTACTGGAATAGCGATAGCTTTTCTCAGGTTGCAGTTCTACTGCCTTATCCATTTCTTTAATAGAGGCTTCCAAATTGCCTTGGTGAAAATAGATCACACCTCTTTCACTTATATAATCTGCATTTTGAGGAGCTGCAGATATCAACTTGTTTAGGATTGATAATGCATCCTCCACCTTACCATCCTTTAGCAACGCAACTGCTTTTTCAAAATCTTTATCCATAACACCTTAAGGCTTTGAAGGGAAAATTGTTCTTGGAGCTGCAAAGGTAGTTTTAAAATAGACCTTATTTAGGTCTCAGTCTCACAACTGGGCTTACATTTACCGATAGAATCCAAGAAGAATGAATATTCCTGAAACAGACAAGAAAAGGGTAGTGATCATTGGAGGTGGATTTGCGGGTCTGCACTTAGCAAAAGGGTTGAAGAATAGCGATTTTCAGATCGTTATGTTGGACAAGAACAATTTTCACACCTTCCAACCTTTGCTTTATCAAGTAGCGACTGCCGGACTAGAGCCTGATTCAATTGCTTATCCATTGCGGAAACTTTTTAAGGGAAGTATGGATTTCTACTTTAGATTGGCAGAAGTAGAAGAGGTAGTTAGCGGTGACAATAAATTAAAGACTTCTATTGGAGAGATCCTTTATGATTATTTGGTCATAGCAACCGGTACCACTACCAATTTCTTTGGCAATAAAGAATTGGAAAAAAATGCCATGAGCATGAAGAGTGTGTCTGAAGCCTTGGATCTGCGTTCTCTTATTCTTCAAAATTTTGAGAAAGCCCTGCTCACTTCAAGCATAGAGGAAAGGGAGGCGCTGATGAGCATTGCCATTGTAGGTGCAGGTCCAACTGGTGTTGAGCTTGCAGGTGCATTGGCAGAGTTGAAAAAGCATGTGCTGCCTTCTGATTACCCGGACCTGAATATTGATAGAATGAAGGTTCAGTTGATCGAGATGTCGGATCGTGTTCTTCCTCCAATGTCAGCCTCTGCTTCTGAAAAGGCGCTAAAGTATCTGAATGAGTTGGGAGTGGAAGTGAAGCTAGGGGAGGCTGTTGACTCTTACACAGACAATAAGATCAAGTTGCGCTCAGGAAATGAATTGTATGCCGGTACCTTGATCTGGGCAGCAGGTGTGAAAGGAAACCTCTTAAATGGTATCCCTGAAAGTTCGGTTGAGAGAAGCAGATATATAGTTGATAGGTACCATAGAATTTCAGGATACAAAAACATTATGGCCATTGGAGACATAGGGATCATGAAAACCGATAATTTTCCTGATGGCTTGCCAATGCTAGCTCCAGTTGCAAATCAGCAAGGTGCTCATTTGGCCAAAGCACTAAAAGTAAATTGGGATATGAACAAGCTGAAGCCCTTTGAATACTTTGATAAAGGGGTGATGGCTACAGTTGGAAGGAACAGGGCGGTTGCAGATCTAGGTAAATTAAAATTTGGAGGACTCATGGCCTGGATGGTCTGGATGTTTGTCCATTTATTGTCACTTGTTGGATTTAGAAACAGACTGATCACCTTTTTCAACTGGTCTTACAACTATTTTAATTTCGATAAGGGAATTCGTTTGATCATAAGACCCTATAAGAAGGCAGAATAAACCTCCTAAAAGAGTTAATTTGCACCCTTAAAATTGGGTAGCAAAATTTTATCTTCTAGCTCTAATTGATTTTCCATGAATATTCATAAAAGCTGTCTTCTTTGTGATTCAGATTCACTCTCAGAGGTAGAGGGGTATTATCAAAAGCATCAACTTGTCAAGTGCAATTCATGCGGATTTGTGTTCATGGAACGCATTCCTACTACAGAAGAATTGAACAAGCATTATGCTAAGTACTCCTATTCAGAAGATTCTTTTTTATCACCTATTACTATAAAAAGTTACCATCAGCTGCTTGATGAATTTGAGAAATACAGGGTTCATAATAAGATTCTGGATGTTGGCTGTGGAAGAGGGTTCTTTCTGGTAGAAGCAAGAAAAAGAGGATGGGAGGTATACGGCACCGAGTACGCAGAAGAAGCAATTAAGCTATGCCGATCAAAGGGTATAGAAATGAGAAGCGGTCAATTGCAAGAAGATTCCTTTTCTCCTGAAGAATTCGATGTGATCACATCCTTTGAAGTAATTGAGCATATCAACAATCCGCAGGAAGAGGTGAAACTTATCCATCGCTTTCTGAAAAAGGGTGGTTTGTTTTACTGCACTACACCCAACTTCAATGCTTACTTGAGATATCAGTTAAAAGCAGAATATAATGTTATTGGTTATCCGGAGCATCTTTCATATTATACAAGGAGGACTTTGAAAAAGCTCTTCAAGGCAAATGGATTCAAAGCTCTTAAGGTATTAACTACAGGTATCAGTATCACCCGACTGAAAACCTCAAAGAAGGCAAGCAGTGAGAAGCTTATCTCAAACGAAAGTCAGGACGAGAAGCTGAGAAAGCAAATAGAAGGAAACAAACTTCTGGGAATAGCTAAGAAAATAGTTAATTTCTTCCTCAGCCTATTCGGCTTGGGAATTTCCCTCAAAGGTTATTTCATTAAGAAGTAATAAAAGCAAATAAGCTCCCCACTCCCAACTCGTAACTCCCAACTCCCAACTTTTTATACTACCTTCTTCCTCTTCTTCCTTGCGATTGACTAGGGGAGGTGAGGTTCCAAAGTTTCATCTCATCATTTTCTGAGATGCCGCTAACGATTTCAATATTAATACCATCCGATAGACCTGTCTCTATGTATCTTTTTTCAAACTCTTGCTCTCCTGTTTTGATCTCAACATAGGCTGAGTCTCCGTCAAATTGCAAAAGTGCCTCTGAAATAGCTAGAACACTATCTTTTCTTTCAAGAACAATATCGGCATTTGCACTATAACCTGCACGAATGAATTGTCCTTCTTTCAGTTTCACTGCAGCCTTGATCTCGAACTGAATAGCACCATCTTCCTCGATCCCTTTTGGAGAGATGTACTCAAGAACAGCATCGAAAGTCTCATCTTCTATAGCACCGATCTTCAAGATAAGGTTCATACCTTCCCTGATCTTTCCAACCTCAGACTCATCTACCTTTCCTTCGAAGATCAAATCGCTCATATCAGCTACGGAGGCAATTGTAGTACCTTCATTCATAGTATTGGCTTCGATCACTGAGTTTCCTTCTTCAATAGGAACATCTAGCACCATACCGGTAATAGTAGATCTGATCAAACGATTTGTTTGGGATTTATTACGACTTGTTTCTCCTTTTTTCACGAGATCTAGATTGTCCTGTGCTGCCTGATATTCTTCTTCGGCAGTTTTATATGCGATATCAAATTGCTGATAGCTTGCTTCGGCAATTACTTTTTGATCCAATAGTTTTTTATTTCTATCTAAATCAAGCTTGGCATTATCCAAAGCGATCTTTGCTTGTCTTAATCTATTTTCAGCATTGTTCAAGCTAACCATATTGGGGATGATCTTGACCAATGCGATCTTATCTCCCTTATTGATCTCAACACCTGCTTCTACAAAGATCTGATCAATGATCCCTGATACCTGAGGCTTTATCTCGATCTCTTTTCTAGGTACTACGGATCCTGTGGCCACGGTCTTTTTGATAATGTTTGTCTTAATGGG
>JAUIGQ010000193.1 GCA_030429925.1 Bacteroidia bacterium
TAAGATCCAATCCATCCGGCTCTAAATAGATAAAATCATCTATCCACTGCAGGTATGAATTAAGCTGGAGGGAGAATCTATCCAGATCAAGGTCGGCATTCAACCTCAGGGTATTAGCCCTTTCTTTCTGAATAGTTGGATCTCCGTACTCCAAGCTGGCTGTGCCATGATGCAGTCCATCGCTATACAACTCATTAATGGCAGGAGCTCTTTCAGCATAATTGTAGTTCAAGTTCACAGCAAAATGTTCACTTAACTTTTTACCAATGCCGGCTACTGCACTGTAGGTTGTAAAGCTGTTCTTACTTCCTACATACTCAGTTTGAATAAATCTGTTGACATCCATTTCAACTTGATCCATTCTCAATGCCACTTCTATGTTCCATTTATCATTATCCCATTTCCCCACCGAAAATAGATCGTAATGGGTTGACTTATACGCAGGGATAAAGTCTATAAAACTGTTAACCGTATTATCTTTCTCAACTATGCCTCCTCCCAGATGATAACTGTAGTTCTCTTTGCTCAACTGATAGCTAAGGTTTGCTATATAGCTTTCAAGGCTAAGGGAGAATTCAGGAATATCTAAAGAAGCCAAATAATCATTTCGAGGAAGCTCTTTATCAAACTCTTCACGAATATTGAATTGTCGGCCTATTTGAAGCTCAATCTTTGAATTCTCAAAGTACCTATTGAAACTTCCTTTCACCAGTTCATGAGTGATTAATTGATAAGGACGTTCTATTGAATAAGAGAATCCTTCGGTATCAATATCATTTGGTCTGTCTTGCTCCAAAATATTGTTCAGGTCCGTCAAGTTTCCCAAATGTGCTCCGCTAAAGATTCCTACCTCCGATTCAAAGAGACTATAATTGATCTGAACATTCCAGTTCTCTTCAAACCAACCCAGATGATAGGAAAAGTTAGTTTCACTCAAGCCTGTATTGTCTTGATAATAATCTGGACTCCTAATGTTTCCAGACCTCTTATAAGAAGCTTGGGCTCTCCAAGAAAACTTCGGAAGAAAGGCATGATTTCCTTCTAGCATCAAAGCCGGAGCATACATCCGATTGTTGGTAGCATACACTCCATTGATCTTACCTCCTATTCCAAAAGTCCTCTTCAGAGGTTTGGGTTCTAGAAGAACTATTCCTCCAATTGCACCCCCTCCATAGCTAAGTGCACCTGCGCCTTTGATCACCTTATAATCTACATAAGCAAATGGATCAATTTCAGGTGCGTGTTCATCACCCCAATTCTGATTGATGTGCTGAAGGCCACTATTCAGGATCTGCACACGATTGGAAGTAAATCCTCCAATCATAGGTTTTGAAACATTGGTCCCCGTCTTGAAGCTATTCACTCCGGGAATCGACTTGATCATCTCAGCCATTGATTCTCCGGAACTTCGAGCAACTTCCTCTTCTGAAAGCACCCTTTCATTCGATAGGGTCTTTT
>JAUIGQ010000005.1 GCA_030429925.1 Bacteroidia bacterium
GCGCTCAAACCGAACTTATCTTTGATGGAGGATCATGTTGTGTAGACAAGAAAGGGACAGTGATATCTCAGTTGGAATTCTTTAAGGAAGATCTTCAATATGTGGAAGTAAAAGAAGATACTGTTCAAATAGAGAACAAAGAAGAAAGGGCAAAGAAAAAAGAAGTTGAAAGTGCTGAGAAAAAATATGAATTGATCTACGAGGCTCTAAGATTGGGCATCAAGGATTACTTCAGAAAGCTCGGTTTTAAGCAAGCCAGTTTGGGTTTGAGTGGAGGGATTGATTCTGCCTTAACCTTGGCAATAGCAGTTGATGCCCTAGGCGCAGAAAATGTGATCCCCATCTTGATGCCATCACAATTCTCTTCAGACCATTCGGTTGACGACTCCGTTCAACTTTGTAAGAATTTGGGTTGCACCTATCATCAGATTCCCATTGAAGAGATCTACAATGCATTCAACCACCAACTCAACCCCATTTTTGGTAATCTTCCTTTCGACCTTACCGAAGAAAACATTCAAAGCAGGATCAGAGGAACTCTCTTAATGGCTTACACCAATAAATTTGGAACTATTTTATTGAATACTTCCAACAAGAGCGAACTAGCTGTAGGTTATGGAACACTTTACGGAGATATGGCAGGAGGCTTATCTGTTATTGGAGATCTATATAAAACAGAGGTTTTTGAACTTTCAAAGTATATCAACAGAGAAGAGGAGATCATTCCAACCAACATTATCACCAAAGAGCCTTCAGCAGAGTTGAGACCGGATCAAAAGGATTCAGATTCTCTGCCTGATTATGAAGATTTGGACCAGATCCTGAAAGCGTACATTGAAGAAAGGAAAGGTCCTTCAGAGATCATAGCAGCAGGTCATGATGAAGAATTGGTAAGAAGATCTTTGAAGTTGGTCAACATCAACGAGTACAAACGGCATCAAACTCCACCTATCTTAAGAGTATCTCAAAAAGCTTTTGGAATGGGAAGACGAATGCCGATAGTTGGAAAATACTTGGCTTAGGTTCAGGATTTTACTTCCCAAACATTGCTACCTCTCAATAATTTATCAAGGTCTCCTTCTCCTTTCTGTCCTTTTGCAAATTCAAGCTGCTCAGCCATTGCCTCTTCGTATCGATATCTTTCCTCAACATAGAAAATACCGAATGGACGAGGTAGATGACCTTCCACCTGCGGATCATCAAAGAAACTGGTCAGCAATTGGGCTTTGAACTTATCCTGCTCGTTGTGGATCCAAAGATCCTCTTTGGAGAAATCATTCAAACTAACAACCTCCGGCTGACTCCCATTAAGTCGGATACCCTTGTTGGCTTCCGCTCCAAATACCAGTGGCTGACCATCTTCTAGTATTATAGTTTCATCTGCCTTGCTAGATTTATCAGTGTAGACTTCAAAAGCACCATCGTTGAACACATTACAGTTCTGATAGATCTCGATCATAGAAGTACCCACATGCTTGCTTCCTCTCAGAAGAACTTCTCTTTGATGCTTTGGATCTCTATCCATGGTTCGTGCAACAAAAGTTGCATCAGCACCCATACAAAGTTTGAGAGGATTGAACGGATGGTCGATAGAACCAATAGGGGTCGACTTGGTCACCTTTCCTTCAGGAGAAGTAGGTGAATATTGTCCTTTGGTCAATCCGTAGATCTCATTATTGAACAAGAGCACATTCAAATCAAAATTCCTTCTCAGCATATGGATAAGATGGTTTCCACCAATCGACAAGGCATCACCATCACCTGTGATCACCCACACACTGAGGTCAGGTCTGCTGGCTTTCAGTCCACTGGCTATGGCAGTAGCCCTCCCGTGAATGGAGTGCATACCATAGGTTTCCATATAGTATGGGAATCTTGAAGAACATCCTATACCGGAAATAAATACAATATCTTCTTTATCTCTGCCTAGTTCAGGCATGATAGATTGCACTTGCTTGAGGATGGAGTAGTCACCGCAGCCGGGACACCATCTAACATCTTGATCAGTGCTAAAATCCTTGGAAGTAAGGACTTGTCCGTTTGAATTCTCAGACTTCATTCTTTTCTACCTCCTTTTTTATGGTCTCCAAGATCTCCGCAGCCGTGAATGGAATACCTTTAACTTTATTCAAACCTTTGGCATCCACCAAGAATTCAGACCTGATCAATTTCAACAATTGTCCTTGGTTCATTTCCGGAATGATCACCTTCTTAAAATCCCCAAGTATCTCTTTCAAATTCCTAGGAAAGGGATAAATATGTCTTAAGTGAACATGCCCAACTTGCATCCCCATTGCATGTGCCTCTTTTACCGCTGTTTTCACAACACCGTAAGTAGAACCCCATGATAGCATCAATAACTCTCCTTCCTGAGCTCCATTTTCTACCTTTTGCAAGGGCAAGTGCTCAGCGATCCTCTCTATTTTCTCTCTTCTTAATCCAACCATTCTCTCATGGTTATCAGGATCGTAAGAAACATCTCCGGTAATATCTGCCTTCTCCAATCCGCCAATTCTGTGTTCACCGCCTTTTGTACCGGGAGTTACCCAAGATCTTACCAGGTCCAGATTTCTCAGATAAGGCTGATACTCCTCCTTTTGATCCCACTCAATACTTTTTATGGCAGGAAGATCTTTTGCCTTTGGAAACTTCCACGGTTCAGAACCATTGGCGATGTATCCATCCGACAAAAAGAAGACCGGGGTCATATGTTCAATTGCGATCTTACAGGCCTCAAAGATGGTATCAAAACAATCTGAAGGAGAAGATGCAGAGATCACTGGCATTGGAGCCTCACCATTTCTGCCATAAACCGCTTGTAGCAGATCTGACTGTTCAGTTTTGGTTGGCAAACCTGTAGAAGGACCACCCCTTTGAACATTGATGATCACCATTGGAAGTTCTAGCATTACTCCCAAGCCAATTGCTTCTCCTTTTAAGGCTATACCCGGGCCAGAAGAAGCTGTAACTCCCATTTGTCCGCCAAAAGAAGCGCCAATAACGGTACAGATGGCTGCAATCTCATCTTCTGCTTGGAAGGTCTTCACACCAAAATTCTTGTGTTTGGCCAATTCGTGTAAGATGTCTGAGGCAGGAGTGATCGGATAAGATCCATAGAAAAGATCTCTTTTGGCCATTTTGGAAGCTGCGATCAATCCAAGTGCAGTAGCCTGGTTTCCCATGATGTTCCTATACTCACCTTTATCTAGTTGAGCTGCTCTGACATTATATCTTGAAGTAAAAGTCTCAGAAGTATCGGCAAAATTATATCCTGCCTTTAGGACTCTTAAGTTAGCATCTATAAGCTCCGGACTCTTTTTAAACTTTTCTCTAATGAATTTTTCGGTAGCGGCGAGATCTCTATTGTACATATAATATAGAAAGCCAAGAACGAACATATTCCTACTTCGATCCACTTCTTTCTTTCCCAGACCACTATCTACCAATGCCATGCGAGTCATTTTGCTCACATCAATAGCAATGGTTCTATAATCATTCAGCGTTCCATCTTCCAATGGATTGCTTTCATATTCTGCTAATTTGAGGTTTCTTGCATTGAAACCATCGGTATTCACGATGACTGTACCGCTCTTTTTCAATCGAGACAGGTTCACTTTGAAGGCAGCGGCATTCATTGCTACCAATACATCACAGACATCGCCCGGTGTAGCTACTTCTACACTACCAAACTGCAATTGAAATCCGGACACACCCGCTAAGGTTCCTTGAGGTGCTCTGATCTCAGCCGGGAAATTTGGAAAGGTGCTAACGTCATTTCCAAATAGTGCGTTTGTATTGGTGAATTGCGTACCTGTAAGTTGGATCCCATCACCGGAATCACCCGCAAATACTATTGTTACTTCTTTCTTCTCTTCTACGATCTTTGCCATTATGGCTCTATTTCTTAGGGGACAAAAGTACCCAGAATACAGCTATTAAACATAGTCTTTGGCTAAGGGTTCAGAGGAGAGAAAATTTTTATACTTTTAAGAAATATTTACAATTACTTAATAATGATGAAAAGAAGATTATTGCCTCTTTTGGCATTCATACCCTTCTTGGCAAATGCCGGCGGATTTCAGGTAAACCTGCAAGGCACCAAGCAAACAGGAATGGGTCACCTTGGGACGAGTTTTTATTTAGGGGCATCCAGCGCCTATTTCAACCCGGCCATGATGGGCATGGATTCCTCAAAAGTGAACATAGAAGCTGGTGCCTCAGGCATTATTGGCTTTGCTGCATACCAGAATCAAGGTACCGGTTTAGTAGAAAGAACAGATAATCCATTGGGTACTCCCTTTTACCTCTATGGAACCTACAAGATCAACGAGCAGTTTACAGCAGGACTTGCGGTTTACACTCCATTTGGTAATCGAGTAGCATGGGAAGAAGATTGGTCGGGAAGATATCTGATCCAGGATATTAGCCTATCTGCCATCTTTATTCAACCCACTGTTTCTTATAAAGTAAATGATATGATCAGCGTTGGAGCCGGCTTCACCTATGTAATGGGAGCAGTTGAGATCAACAGAGATCTTCCAACTCCTATAGGCAATGATGCAAGTGTGAACTTGCAAGGAGATGCAACAGGATTTGGATTTAACGCAGGAGTTCATATTCAAGCCACAGATAAGTTGTCTATTGGAATCACCCACCGATCACAAGTAAATATCCAATTGGATGGCGGAGATGCTGATTTCACAGTTGATCCAGCCCTGGAAAGCAGTTTCCCTGATACGAAATTTGACTCAGAGCTTCCTTTGCCATCAACCAGTTCTTTGGGAGTAGCCTACCAGGTGAACGATGATCTATTGGTATCTATAGAAGGAAACTTTGTAGGATGGGATGCTTATGAATCCTTGGATTTCGACTTTGAAGAGGAAACAGCCTCATTGAAAGATTCAGAGAATCCAAGAAATTATGAAAGTCAGTTGATCATCAGAGCAGGAGCTCAATATTCAGTAATGGATAATCTAAATGTAAGAGGTGGAGTTTATTATGACCCTTCTCCAATAAAGGATGACCTTTTCAACCCTGAAACACCAAATACTGATAACCTTGGTCTAACACTAGGTGGAAGTTACAGCATAAATGAAAACTTAACCATTGATGCCTCTTTCTTGTATATCTACGGATTTGAGAGAGAATCTTCGTATGAACCATCAGGGTTCGGAGGAAAGTATAAGACTAGATCTTATATTCCGGGAATTGGTGTGAACTACAAATTTTAAGAGCATAAAGAAATAGAATTATGAAAAAGATATTTAATAAAGCGTTATATATATTACCTCTAGCCTTTCTCTATGGTTGTGAGCCGGAATTTGACGATGTTGAGTTCACAGCAGGGGGAACTGCTAACTTTACAACAACTGTCGCAGTTGGGAACTCTTTATTTGCAGGATTTCAAAGTAATGCCTTGAGTGCAGAGGGACAAGAAAACTCATTGCCAAACATGATAGCAACACAGCTTCAACAGGTAGGCGGAGGTGATTTTAAACAACCAATTATACCTGGTAATGCTGGTGTTAAAGGTGTGGGCTTGATCCCAAATGCTCAATTAACTCAAATGGGATTTGTGCTTCCAGAATTTAAGTTAACCTACACTACTGATTGCAGGAATGTCACAAGCCTTGGTCCATCGTTAATTCCTTCTGGAGTTGACGCCAATAAAGTGCCATTAGCAAAGTATCAAGCACCTGAATTCTTCAATCCAATAACAAGCTCAGGACCATACAATAATGTAAGCGCTCCAGGAGCAAAAGCAGTCCATTTGGGAATAGCTGGATATGGTGCTCTCAATCCATATTTTGGAAGATTTGGGGGCTCGACTGAATCAATGTTAAGTGTTGCTGCAAAAGCCAACCATACTTTCTTCATGTTGTGGATTGGGAATAATGATGTGCTAAGCTATGCTACTAAAGGTGGAGAAGAGGGAGGCGACCCGATCACCCCACAAGCCACTTTTGAAGGCGCATATTCAGGAGCGCTAGATGCCCTAACCTCAAATGGTCAAAAAGGAGTGGTAGCCAATGTACCTTATGTTACATCTATTCCACATTTCTATGCAATTCCTAATGGAACAGATGCCCTAACACAAAGTCAAGCTGACTCTTTAATGGATCCTATTGCAGGTTATGGAGGGTACAATGCATTATTGGACGCAGCCGTTCAAATAGCAGCGCAAAAGCCTTGGATTACTTTCACTCAAGAAGAAGCTAACCGAAGAAAGATTCAATTTACAGCTGGTCAATTTAGTGGATTTGTAATCGTTGACAACGATCTATCAAACTTGATGGATACAGCATACACCTCGGTTAACCCAAGTTTTGCAGGAGCTGCCAAACTAAGGCAATTAAAGCCTGGAGAACTAATGACACTTGCAACTCCAACTGACTCTCTTAAATGTCATAAAATGGGCACTAAATTCCCTCTACCTGGTAAATATTGCCTAACAAATTCTGAAATATCTAAGATAATTAGTGCTACTGATGCATTCAACAGCTTCATCAAGAGTGAAGCATCATCAAGAGGACTAGCCTTCTTCGACGCCAATGCAAGAATGCAAGAGCTATCTACAACCGGAATCACTGTTAGTGGAATTGGTTTCAATGCAGACTTCATTTCCGGAGGTGCTTTCTCTTTAGATGGTGTTCATCCTTCTACAAGAGGTTATGCAATCTTGGCAAATGATTTCATAGATGCGATCAACTCAACCTATTCGGCAAATATTCCTAAGGTTGATGTAGCTTCTTATCAAGCTATAGAAGTAACGAACTAGAGGGATAAAATAATTTTTCTTTTAAAGCCTTCATCTTAGGATGAAGGCTTTTTTGTTGGTGGCATTGGATTGCCTTTGGTGTTGAAAATTCCAATTTTACATAAAGTCAGGCTGAGTTCCGTGCCCGCCTGCCTTCGCATAGCTTCAGCCAACAAGACCGGCGGGTTTCACGTCCACCAAATATTTTCTTATATCACCGATACTTTCTTTGGCCTTTGTTCATTTTCTTTTGTGTGAAAAGAAAACGAACCAAAAGAAAGCACAGGCGCACAGAAAATTCTCCTCTCCGCTCATGAAAGCCAAGTTAGGCCGAATGATCTCCAAGGCAAGCTTGGAGCTTTTCTCTTAACTAAGTTTTCATTTCGTTTCAAGAAGAATTATTCTGTGAAGCCAACTATATCCTGCCCTTGGCAGGATAATGAGCGTGAGCCAGATTCTGTGGCCTTGCTTCGCCGAAGCGGCTGCGCGATTTCAAGCGGACCAGTACACTTTATCATGCCACAGGTATGATGGGTCTGGCCTCGTTTGAATTTGAAGAATTACCAGCTTAAATGAAACGCAAGCGAACCCTTGTTTGAGCACAGCCATCCTTCCCCGATTAAGTCGGGAGGGATAATGGCGTTTGCGAGTTGGGGTGAGCTAGTGGAATGTAGCTGAGTAATTCAAGAAATTTAAATGTAGCCTTGAATTTTTTGGTTCGTTTTTGTTTCAAGACAAAAATGAACAAGGAGATTATTTAGAAATTAATTAGCTACAGCTGCTAGCAAGAGCTACTCCCGATCCAATACCTTCGGTACTCTGATATAATCTGAATCCTTATCCGGAGCATTCTTCAAGGCATCCTCTTGACTGATGTCCTGCTTCATCTCATCTTCTCTCATACGAGCTTCTTCTTCCAGCATATAGATCAAAGGTTCTACACCTTCCGTATCTACTTCATTCAGCTTTTCTATGAGTGCCAAGATATTGTTGAGATCCTTTACGATCTCTTTTTTCTCCACCTCCGAAAATTCCAGTCGGGCTAGGTCGGCTATTCTGTCTACTGTCTTTGAATCTACACTCATCTAATTTACTTTTCCAAGGCTGAGGCAATTACCTCTCTGCATTGCTCCCGCAAAATTAGTAAATCATCTCCTTTCAATTCGGTGGTGTAAATAGGAGGGTGAATGATCACCCTTGCCTTCCCCGGTCGGCTGCTTGCACCAAACTTTGTTGAATCTTCCAGGATCTTGTAATTGTCTAAAAAGGTTACTGGAACAATTGGCAAACTCAACTCCAAAGCTATTCTGAAAGCTCCATTCTTAAAAGGCCTCAGCTCAGGAGCCTTCTTTGAAATAGTACCCTCGGGAAAGATCACCACATTCTTGCCTTTCTTCAATCTTTCTCTCACTTCCATCAATGAACGATGAGCCTCTTTGGCATTTGATCTATTTACCAAGATATTCAATTTCTTAAAGAACAATTTAAAGAGTGGGATCTTTCCCAGTTCTTGCTTGCCAAGAAAAATAAAATAGTGGGGAAATACTGCATACAATATGAGGATATCAATATAGGAAGTGTGATTCGGGCATATCAAATAGCATACTTCTTCATCCTGGGGTATACTTCCCTTGATATCTGTCCGCACTCCTACCAAAAACAAGATCAGCCTCGAATGAAAGCGGGTTAGCTTGAATCCGTAGTAAAGCAATCCATCTAAATTCAGAAAGAAAAGATAAAGTGGAAAGAGAAGTAACAAGGTCAAAACCAGCACTAAACCCAAGTACAATTTCCACAATAGTTGCAGCGCCGCTTTTACCCACTTCATCAACTCAAAAATAGGACAAATTTGTATTTTTGAACGATGGCTAGAATCCTTACAGGAATACAAAGTTCGGGACAACATGGAGAAGTTCACCTGGGCAACATACTCGGGGCAATCAAACCCGGAATAGAACTTTCACAAGACCCTAAGAATGAGGCATTTTTCTTTATCGCCGACCTGCACTCACTAACAACAGTGAAGGATGCAAAAGTTAGAAAAGAAAATGTCTACGCAGTTGCCGCAGCTTGGCTGGCCTTTGGATTCGATACGGATAAGAATGTTTTCTACAGACAATCTGATGTTCCTGAGGTTTGTGAGTTAACCTGGCATCTCGACTGCTTTACTCCATACCCAATGCTGGCAAATGCACATTCTTTCAAGGACAAAGCAGATAATCTAGCAGATGTAAATGCCGGACTTTTTAACTATCCGGTATTAATGGCCTGCGACATCCTTTTGTATGACGCCAATTTTGTTCCGGTTGGGAAGGACCAAAAGCAACATTTGGAGATGACCAGAGACATCGCCAGTTCTTTCAATCATCAATACGGTGAAACCTTTGTGGTTCCAGAGCCTTTGATAGATGAAAAAGTAATGGTTATTCCGGGCACAGACGGAAGAAAGATGAGCAAGAGTTACAACAACTACATCAATATCTTCTTAGCAGATAAGCAATTGCGCAAGGCGATCATGAGGATCGAAACAGATAGCACTCCTCTAGAAGAGCCGAAAGATCCGAATACCTGTAATGTGTTTGCACTGTATCAACTCTTGGGGAATGATGAGCAGACCGAAGAACTTAGAAAGAAGTATTTGGCCGGCAACTTTGGTTATGGTCATGCTAAACAAGAATTGTTTGAACTGATCGTCTCACTCTTTAAGACCGAAAGAGAAAAATACTGGGAGCTGATGGAAAACAAAGCGCTTATAGACGAAAAACTAAAAGAGGGCGCTGAGAAAGCAAAGAAAGTAGCACTTCCTGTTCTTAACAGGGTTCGAGCAAAGTTGGGATTCAATATTTGAACTAGTTCTCCTGACTCTGATACTTAGCCCTATATTTCCTATAAAGATATTTCTGAGGATTATCAAGATCGATCTGCTTTCCTTGAACAAAAGCATGAGTTACATCATTGGTTCTCATGTCCAAAGCATCTCCTTTAGAAACAAAAAGAGTGGCATCTTTACCAACCTCCAGGCTTCCTACTCTATCCTCAACACCTAAGATCATTGCAGTATTCAGGGTGATCATAGAAACAGCCTCTTCCTTGTCAACTCCATAAGCTGCAGCAGTTCCCGCATAAAAAGGCAGGTTTCTGGTTCCCATGGCCTCCATTCTTCCGGAATTTTCCAATCCGACCAATAATCCTTTCTCACTAAGGATCTTTGGCAGTCGGTAAGGAAGATCTACCTCATCATCCTCATTCATAGGAAGAGAATGAACTCGCCTTAGAATGATAGGAATATTTCGATCCTTCAAAAGCTCTGTGGTAAGCCAACTTTCGTACCCACCCACAAGAACGATCTCCAGATCATAATCATCAAAGAAATAAATGGCATCCGTGATCTGATTCACTCGATCAGCATGTATAAAAATCTTTTGCTCTTTCTTGAAGACAGCTGTCATGGCTTCCATCCTCAAGTCCTTTTCCAATCGATAGTCTGCTTTTTGATAAGCTTCTGCTTTTACAAAGAAATCCTTGATCTCTTTCAGATCTTTCTGATAGTTATCTTTTGCTTCTTTGATCTTCTTAGGATCATTGGTGGGTCGCCAAGGATAATCGATTGGCCAATTCAAATGAATGCCGTCATCCATCCTCAAAACTGCATCTTCCCAATTCCACCCCTCTAATTGAAAAATTGAAGAGGTTCCACTTATTCTTCCGCCTATTGGTGTGGTTTGAGCGATCAAAACTCCATTCGACCTAATAGTTGGACTGATACGCGACTCTGTATTGTAGGCTGTTAAGGCTCTAACATGAGGATTCATGCTACCTACCTCATCATAATCTCTGCTTGCTCGAACCGCATCGATCTCAACCAATCCCAATCTGGAATTTGGGGCGATGAAAGATGGGTATACATGTTGTCCATCTACATGAATGATGGTGTCGTACTTTGTAGTATCAACTCTCACATCAATGGCCGCCAAAACCATATCTATCTTACCCTCAACGATCCCAATAGCCGATCGATCGATAAGCTCTCCATTGCCCAAATGCGCTTTGCCGTTCAATAACAAGATCGACTTTGATTGAGGCATAGCTGGCTGGGGTATCTGAGCTTCTGCCAAAAGCGCAAACAGCATAAACGATAGGCCTAATATGTATCTATTGCTCCAGGTCATTGCAATGGTAGTTCTTATTATTCTTTCCTTTAACCTTTTGAGTAGGCTGACCGGAGTCGGCAGCTTGCAGCATCAATTTGATGAGTCTCTCTCTTTCGGCAATATTTCTTTTTGCCAGCTCCTTACTTCTTTCTTGATCATAGTAGCAGATCCCATCAATATAGGTCTGTTCTGCTTGTGCATATATTGAGAGAGGGTGATCTGACCATACCACCAGATCAGCATCTTTTCCCTCCTTTATGCTTCCCATTCTATCATCTAAGTGAAGCATTTTAGCAGGATTCAAGGTGACCATTTTCCATGCATCTTCTTCAGACATTACACCATATTTAACCCCTTTAGCTGCCTCTTGATTAAGTCTTCTTCCCATCTCAGCATCGTCTGAATTGATACCGGTTAATACTCCTTGTTCGTTCAATATGGCAGCATTATATGGAATGGCGTCATTTACTTCAAACTTATAGGCCCACCAATCTGAGAAAGTGGAAGCTGCTACTCCATGTTCCTTCATCTTATCTGCTACCTTATAACCTTCAAGAATGTGAGTAAAAGTATTGACTGTAAAGTCCATAGAGTCTGCCACATGCATGAGCATATTGATCTCTGATTGAATATAAGAATGACAGGTTATAAAACGCTGAGAATCCAATATCTCTGCTAAAGCCTCCAACTCCAGATCAACTCTTGGAGCAGTGCTCAATTTTCTTTCTTTTGGTTTCTGAGCTTCACGAATTCTTTTAATGTCTCTGTATTCATCCGCTCTGTGGAAAGCATCGTAGAAGACTTGCTCCGTTCCCATTCTTGTTTGGGGGAACCTTACTGTATTCCTATCCCCCCAATTGGATTGTTTTACATTTTCTCCCAAAGCGAACTTGATGAATCCGTCAGCACCTTCGATCTTCATTTCTTCAGGACTCTTTCCCCATCTCAACTTTATTAAGGCTGATTGCCCACCGATCGGGTTGGCTGAACCATGAAGTAATTGTGAAGCAGTAACACCCCCTGAAAGTTGTCGATAGATATTGATATCATCTGAATCGATAACATCACCAATTCTCACTTCTGAAGTGATCGACTCACCTGCTTCATTCACTCCTTTATCAATGGCTATGTGAGAGTGCTCATCAATTATTCCCGAAGTCAGATGTTTTCCCTTTAGATCGATCTCTTCCAATTCATCTTTGATCTCGGGGAACATGATATCTAGGTTGATCTTATAACCTACCATTTTGATCTTGCCATCGTGAATGACCACATCGTGCTTTTTCTGTATCCCCTCTTCCTCATTGGTCCAAACGGTGGCATTTCTGAATACAATTCCTTTCGGCTCCGGAAGACTGTCCCAACCGTAAGCCATATTCGGATAAAATATCTTTGGGGCTTTTACGATCTCCTGTGCAGCTGAATCTACCTTACTAGTATCAAACTCTTGTTCCTTGCTCTTGCTCGAAGCTTTTTTAATAGCGGCCCAGTCAGACCATTCATTATTGAGGATCAGTTTACCACTCCATATCCTGCTCAAAGAGTCACTGATCGTTCCGCTAAGTCGATAGTTGTTCGTGTCGAAATCGAACACTAGGTTTACCCTATTCCCTTCAATGGAAAGCTTTGCCTTCTTGAAATCATCTTCTCCTTTATCACTGATCTTAGCACTGTACTTTCTATCTTCGCCGCTGACTTCAAGATCGAACTGTTGTTTCTTGGCAATATTCAAACTATAGCGACCACTTACATCGATCTCATCCTCAAGGTCTATGACATATTCCTCACCCAACACCCAATTGCTCACCAATTGATTGCTCTCACTGAAGAGGCTATCTGAAGTAACCAGGAAATTCACCAATTTGCCCACTTCAAGGCTACCTGTACGATCATCTACCTTTAAGATCTTAGCAACCTCCATAGTAAATCGGTCAATAGCCGCTTCTCTGCTCAAGCCGTTCTCAATGGAACGTTGAACATTCTTGAAGAATTCTTTCTCCGATTCAAGTCCGTCTGCAGTGAATACAAAAGGGATCTCTTTCTTATTGAGAATTGCAGGATTATGATCTGCCAGCTCCCAATGCTTCATAAAGCTCAATGGCAATCTGAGTGCATCGAAAGGATCACTAACATCATAAGGTTTAGGAAAAGTAAGAGGTATGATCAATTGAGTGTTCAACTCTTTCAGTTGATCTGCTCTTTGGTAATCAGTGCCATCAGTTTTGATCCAATAGCCAAGATCAAATTCATCAGAGACCTTTTGAGCTCGCATAACCGACAATACACTTCCTGCATCAATGATCTGAGGTAGATCCTTATGCTTGTGTAGGGCTTCCAAACTAGCGTTGAAATTGGTTTCTTTCTGATTGGCTGAATACCATATTGCATCATACCAAGCTTGTCGGATCAAGGCTATGATCCCCATCAAAGAAGTGGGATAGCTCTGGCGGCTATTCCCTTTGTAAAAGGAATAATGCATGGCCGTAGAGGCTTCAATCAGTTGTTTATCATCATCCTCATTTAGAGCCACCAAAGAAGAAGTCCCTCTGATCACTCCATCCTTCTCAATGGTTGAAACCAAACCGAAACCCATCTTTCTATACTGCTCGGCTTTCTTTTGATCGTATTGGAATTGATCCAATCCATTCGTTTCCGGATGAACTGCTTGATTGTAATGATAGGGACCTTCCTTTAAGCTTTCCAATTGGGGAGAGGGGCCCTTTTTTGCTTCCATCTTTTGAATGCCAAAATCAGAATAGATCTCAATAAAAGATGGCCAGATAAACTTTCCCTGCAGATCATGCCTTATGGCATCAGATGGTATTTCAACACTTCCCTTCTTCCCTATTTTAAAGATCTTATTCCCTTTGGTGATCAAAACTGCATCTTCAATGTAAGATCCATTTTGGTAGATGGTAGCATTCTCGAAGGAATGGTAGAGCTTATCCAAGGATCTTACGCCGTTAACGGGTTTCCATTCTTGAGCGAAAGTGGAAAAAACGACAAAAAAGGATAGGACTGAAAAAAAGTACTTCATTGAAATTCGTAAGTGACAAAAATAACAAAAGCAGCCATGGATGGTTTTATTTAAATTTGTAGAAATTCAACCTATGTACACGGCCGTATTACACCTTCACAACCTATTGAGATATGTGGTTGTGATCTTATTGATCATTGCAGTTGCCAAATCTTTTATTTCTTGGTTTGGGAAGAAAGAATATACCTCCACCGACAAGAAGATCAGCTTGTTCCTGCTCATCTCAGCTCATTTGCAGCTGGTGATCGGTTTGGGACTGTATTTTATCAGTCCGATCGTTGATGCTGCCCTTGCAGATTTTGGAGCAAGCATGAAAGATGCACAATTGCGATTTTGGGGGGTGGAACATATACTTTCCATGATCATAGGAATAGCCATTATTACCTTGGGAAGGATCATGGCAAAGAAAGCAACTACAGACAGTGCCATGCACAGAAGACAAGCGATCTATTTCTTGCTGGCCATGATCTTGATCTTCTCAGCCATCCCATGGCCTTGGTCAACGGTAGCCAGAGCCTGGTTCTAGAATTGAGAGTGAAATCTTTTGATATGATGAGAAGATGAACTATCTTCTCAAGACACATTTATGCAAGCAAAACCAACAAAGAAAATAGAAATAGAAAAGGCGGTGTTGGTTGGAGTGATCCAACAACAGGAGACTGAAGAGCAAATTGAAGAATATTTGGACGAGTTGGCCTTTCTGGCAGAAACTGCAGGAGCGAAAGCAGTCAAACGTTTCACACAAAAACTACAATCTCCTCACCCCAAAACATTTGTTGGTAGTGGAAAGCTCAGCGAGATCTTGGAGTATGTTCGTAAGAATAAGATCTCATTGATCATCTTCGACGATGAATTAAGTCCTTCTCAAACCCGAAATATTGAAACGGCATTTAAAGATTTGAAAGTACTGGATCGCTCTAATTTGATCTTGGACATTTTTGCGAGAAGAGCCAGAACCGCTGCTGCCAAAACACAGGTAGAGTTGGCTCAATATGAATATCTCTTGCCCAGACTAACCCGAATGTGGACACACTTGTCCAGACAAAAAGGTGGTATTGGTATGAGAGGTCCTGGTGAAACAGAGATAGAAACGGATAGAAGGATCATTAGAGATAAGATTGCTCTGTTGAAGACCAAGCTGGAAAAGATAGATAAGCAGAAAGCCACCCAAAGAAAAGGCCGACAGCAAATGATCAGAGCTGCTTTGGTGGGATATACCAATGTGGGAAAATCTACCTTGATGAACTTGCTGAGTAAATCGGATGTCTTTGCAGAGGATAAGCTCTTTGCTACTCTGGACACCACCGTGCGCAAGATCGTGGTAGGCAATTTACCCTTCTTATTATCAGACACTGTAGGTTTCATTCGTAAGCTACCTCACCACTTGGTTGATTCTTTCAAATCAACTTTGGATGAAGTAAGAGAGGCAGACATTCTTTTGCATGTGGTAGATATCTCCCATCCTCAATTTGAGGATCAAATTCAGACCGTTAATCAAACTCTGCAAGATCTGGGTGCTAGGGATAAACCAACCGTGATGATCTTCAACAAGGTAGATGCCTATAAAGATGTGAAAAGAGATCCGAATGATCTGGATCCGGACATTAAACTGCCTCCAACATTGGATGAGTTGAAGAGAACTTATTTAGCCAAGGAGAACTATCCATGCATCTTTATCTCAGCCGTGGAAAGGATCAATTTGGATTCTTTGAGGGAGTTGTTGTACGAGCAGATCAGAGATCTTCATTTGAAGATCTATCCACATCGGATGTTGTATTGATCATCTATCTTCCTTCAAAAAGCTAGTAGTCTTCTGAAGTAGCTTGATGATGATATACCATGCAATAGAAGCTGCAAAGGCATAAGTAAAGAAATTCATCTTTAACTCAAATTTACCTTCCATAAAATACAAAGCCAATTGCTTGAAGATAAAAAGCACCAGGAATAGGTTTAGTAATCCGGCTTTTTCTTGTCGTATGATCTTTACTAGACTGTATGAGTTCTGAGGCTTGGTCCATTTGCCCAATGCAGGCCAAAAGGCATTTACTCCCATTGAGTAGTCTTCGTATTCTTTACCGTACTTGCCAATCAAGAAGGTTTCTTCAGCATACATGATCCTTTCGTAATACAACCAATAAGCAAGAGTGAAGGCAACAATGAACCAAAGGTCTTGGGTAAAGGCGGCAATTCCTACCCAGATCAAGAAGTTACCCAAGTACAATGGGTGGCGGCACATGGAATAAAATCCAGATTTGTTGACTGAATCAGCTATTTGTCCTTCAGCGGTATTCCTTCCGGAGGTATTATCGGAAGAATAGCCTATGGCGATAAATCGAACCAGGAAACCTGAAAGAGCAACGGCCACACAAACCCATTCATACCATTCAGGATCAAAGCCCAAAGGCAAGGTGCCGTTCATGGCTTTTACCACATAGATATAGAGTCCTGGAAGGATGATCAAAATAGGTAGCCAAGATCTGTTCTTGAAAAGGAAATCACCTTGGGTTTTGAATTCGTCTTTTAATGCCATAGCTGTGAATTGAACTAAAGTGCAAAAGTGGATTTATTTTTCTAGTTGAGCAAGATTAGAATGTCAGACTATGCGGAGCGACGTCCTGAGCCTGTCGAAGGGTCGAAGTCATTTTAACTGCAATAATCGACATAAAACCTTGGTTGCGGGTGCGGTGAGCGAGTGCGAGCTTTGAATTTAGCAAATAGGCTTCCAATAAATTTCCTTATAACCACGAAGAGCATAAAGACCCACGACTAGGTCGGGGTGTATGCACAACAAACACAGCGTTGTGAGCTCTGTGTATTCGCTGTGGACGCTGTGGTAAAAGAGTCTTTTCTCTCCGCAATGTCATTCTTAAAATAGGTCACTGAGAGCAAGGAGAAGGCAAGGAGAACATGGAGTTTTGGGCGTCTATTCGTACCCGCACATCGTACTCGAACTCGAACTTACTTCCCGCAGATTACGCATATACCAACTGAAGCCACTTAAGCACACTAAATATTCACTTCTTCACCTGAAGCTCCACCTCAGTTCCTGCCCATTGATCATATAGAGTTTGTTTGCCATTAGTTCGAACTAAACCGAAAGCATATAATAGCACAAGGACTTGAGGTAAGATCAATAGAACCCAAATGATCATGGATATATCATCCAGATTCCCGCCATTTAACATCCAATGAACACCGGTATGGGCAATCTCCCACGGAAGCATTTTAAGAATGTTTCTTATTAAGACATCAGAGTTCTTTGCAGCTTCTATCTGCAATCCCATTATCTTTTTTCCAAGAGTTGCCTTCCATTTCCCACTCTCACTTAAGTACAGATAGAGAAAAGCAGGGATGGTCAAGCTGATCAAACCAACAACTTGTCCTTCTATTGGGCCTTCAATGATATTATCAAATCCAATTGCTATGGTTATCTGCATGAGTGCAAAAGCATAGAGCAGAATGATTAAAATATCGATAAAGTAGGCAATTACTCTTTTGATGATTAGCATGATTTTCATTTTAGAGAAACGACTAAAGATAAAAGAGCAAGGGCCTTTATGCAATCAAAAATATAGTATGATTTCAGATAGAAGTGTCTTTTCTCTTTGTTCTTTTTTCTTTCTTCTTCTTATGCAAACGCTTGAAGATCCGTCAGCTTCTTATACACTCCGGCTTGTGCGATCAATCCGTCGTGGGTGCCTCTTTCTACGATCTCTCCATCTTGCATGACAATGATCTCATCAGCATGTTGGATGGTAGATAGTCTGTGAGCGATAACGATAGAAGTTCTATTCTCCATCAATTTGTAAAGGGCATCTTGAACCAGCTTTTCGGATTCTGTATCTAAGGCTGAAGTAGCTTCATCAAGTATCATTATCGGAGGGTTCTTCAATACTGCTCTTGCAATACTTAATCGCTGTCTTTGTCCGCCGCTCAACTTTCCTCCTCCATCACCAATATTGGTGTCATAGCCCTCAGGAAGCTTTTCAATGAATTCATGGGCATTGGCAATCTTTGCCGCCTCGATCACTTGTTCCCTGCTTACTTCTCCTGCACCTAATGCAATATTGTTCAGTATGGAATCATTGAACAAGATCGATTGCTGAGAAACAATTCCCATCAAAGCCCTGAGGTCTTTGATCTTTGCATCTCGTATATCCACCCCATCGATCAGGATCTGACCGGCAACCGGATCGTAAAAACGAGGTAAAAGATCTACCATGGTGGATTTTCCACCACCTGATTGTCCGACTAAAGCAATGGTTTTTCCTTTTTCTATGTTGAGTTCTATATTCTTTAAGACCATCTGGTTTTCGTAGGCAAAATCAACGTTTTTGTACTCTATACTTTGAGTGAATTCTTTCAATTCAACTGCGTTGACCTTTTCTGTGATCTTTTCCTCAGCCATCAGTACCTTCTCGATCCTTTCAGTAGATGCCGCTCCTTTTTGAATATTGTAGTAAGCCGTTGAAAGTGATTTGGCAGGATTGAGCAATTGGGAGAACATCGCAATATATCCGATAAATTCTTGTCCGCTGAAATCAACTGCCGGATTGATCACCATATTCCCTCCGTACCAAACCAATATGACCATTACCAAAGCTCCAAGGAACTCACTCATGGGAGATGCCAGGTCTCTTTTTCTGAACATTCTCAACATGGTAGCTCGGTACATTTCATTGATACCGGTAAACTTTTCTTCCGTTTCTTTCTCTGCATTAAAAGCCTTGATGATCCTCAAACCAGTCAGCGTCTCCTCCACATTGGATAGAAGTTCCCCCATGCGGATCTGCAATTTGGATGAAGTTCTCTTCAAGCTCTTACCAATCCTACCGATGATCAGTCCACTAATGGGTAATAGAATAAAAGAGAAAAGAGTGAGCTTGGCATTGATCGTTAGCATGAATACCAAGGAAAGCACAATAGAGATGGGATCTCTGAAGATCATTTCCAAAGAATTCATGATAGACCATTCTACCTCTTGAACATCTCCGGTAATCCGACTGATTATATCGCCCTTTTTCTCTTCCGAGTAGAAAGAAAGCGGCAAAGCCAATATTTTTACAAATACGTTCTGTCTAATATCTCTTACCACTCCACTTCTAATGGATGCCAGAAAGAACTTGGCGAAATAGCGGAAGAGGTTCTTCAAGAAGAAGAGAATAGCCACTGTAACACAGATAAAATACAATGCTCCTTCAACTCCATACTGTTCAATATATGGGGTCATCTTATAGCTGAACATATCCTGCACATAGTCTGAGCTAAAAGAGAATTCCGGCTTCTTTGTTACCGGTTCTGCATCATCAAATAAGATGGAGAGAAAAGGGATGAAAGCGAGAATGGACAATAAGTGAAAGATCACATGAATGATGTTCGAAAGCACACTGAGAAAGGCCAGTGTTTTATAAGGAATGATATATCGAACGATCTTTAAGAGGCTCTTCATTGGCTTAGGTATCGATTAGCTCCCAATTCTTGAATGGGAAGAAGTGTTTGCCCCCGTTCAAATTCCTTTCCAAGAAAGAGATCAGCCTGTATTTCGTCTTTTCATGCTTGAACTTCGGACGATTTGGCAGTTGATTAGTGGTATAGTTCAATTGATCACCCCAGCTGAAATCCTTCATTTTCTCTTGCATCACAGCAGGATGAGTTCCTTTGAACTTTTCCATCTTCTTCAACGGACCATAATCAAACTCCTCTTCTCTCTCCTTATAAAGCTCTTCTGCCTTCTTATCTCCCTTGTGAATACTATCCAAAGCCTTTTTCTTGCTCTGCATATATTTTGGCGGACGAACCCAACCATAGTGGTAGATATAGGCATCTACTTCTGCCACCTTTAGCTTGTAAGTTCCCTCTTGCTTCCTATAGCTTTTCCCATCAAAGTTGGGAATCCTTCTAAAAGATTGAGCCGACTCAAAGCTGTGGATATCCGGCTTGTTCCTCACGATGCGGATCTCATTCTGATACCAACCATGATGGTTGATGTAGTGGTCATAATCGCCAAAGAAATGACGGTACTTGAAAAGCAGACCTTCTACTCTCTCATCATTCAAGAGCTCTTCACACCTGCTTTGGATCACAGGCAAATATTTCTCATGCACTACCTCATCTGCTTGCACATAAAAGAGCCAATCTCCACTGCAATGGGAAATGGCAATATCTGTTTGGTGCGCATTTTCAGTACCATTGGGAAATGCCTCTGTATCCCATTCCGTATCAATAATCTTGATCTTATCAGAGCCGATAGCTTCTATCAATTCTCTTGTATTATCGTCCTCATCACCCTTTCCCAATGCAAAGATGAATTCATCACAAATAGGTAGGATCGATTCGATAGATTCCTTGATTGGATAGTAAAGTTTTGAGGTATTCCTCCCGAAAGAAAAGCCGCTGATCTTCATGAGTATGCTGCGAAATTAGTCAATTTATCACGGCAGCAAAGGCTCTTTTAGAAGCAGAAGATAACTTACCTTTGTTGATTATGGAATCGATCAGGCAGCAAAAGATCGCAAGGCTCTTACAGAAAGAGATCGGCGACATTTTCAATAAGGGTGAAGTAAAACCATTGGATGCAGGAATGCTTTCAGTAACGGGGGTTAGAGTAACACCCGACTTGGGAATTGCCAGGATCTATGTCTCCATTTTCCCTTCCAATGATTACAAGGAAGACATTGAAAAAGTAAAAGCTCAATCTTCTGAAGTACGCTACCATTTAGGCAAGAGAGCCGGAAAACAGCTAAGACATATTCCCGAATTGCATTTCTTTATTGATGATTCATTCGATTATGCAGAACAGATCGACGAGCTTTTGAAATAGTTCTGAATGAAGTTCCCTTTTTACATAGCCAAGCGGTACTTGGTTGCCAAGAAATCGCAAAATGCCATCAATATCATTTCTTGGATATCGGTTTTCAGTGTTGGCATTGGAACTCTGGCCTTGGTTGTGGTGCTTTCAGCCTTTAATGGATTAGAAAGTCTTGTAGAGTCGCTTTTCGAATCATTCGATGCCGACATCAGGATCGAAAATCCTGAAGCAAAAACTTTTGCAGCGAATGAGATCCCATTTGAAGAGATCGGATCAATAGAAGGGGTGGTCAACTACACCTCCGTTCTCAAGGAAGTTTGCGGAGCTAAGTATGACGACCAACAGATGGTGGTTAAAATGAAAGGGGTAGATGACTCCTTTTTAGCCATGAGTTCAATGGATAGCAATATGGTCCAAGGCAGGGCAATATTGAAAGAAGGTAAAGCCAACTATGCAATATTGGGCTATGGTGTAGCAAGCGAATTGGGAATGTTGATGCTCAAAAGGCCTGAAAATCTAACCTTATTCGCACCCAAAAGAGGGAAGGTGAATACGCTGAACCCTATGCAATCTGTCTTTAGAAAAAGTATTTATCCAGCAGGAGTGTTTTTCTTAAGTCCCGAATATGATCTTCAATACATTGTGGTTCCCTTGAGCTTTGCACAAGACTTTTTAAAATTGGAAGATCAGATCTCCTCAGTTGAGATCCAAGCAGAGCCTGAAGCAGACCTCTTTGATCTGAAGGAGCGCATTTCTTCTATTCTTCCTGATGAATTTAAGGTGATCAGCAGATATGAGTTCAACGAGATCATCTACAAGACCAATAGGACTGAAAAATGGGTAACCTTCCTAATCCTATTGTTCATATTGATCATTGCAGCTTTCAATATTCTGAGCTCTTTGACCATGCTGATCATTGAAAAGCAAAAAGATATCTCAACCCTTTCCTATTTAGGATCACCAATAAGTCAGATCAGGCAGATCTTCTTCTTCGAAGGTATGATGATTAATCTGGCTGGGGCGCTAAGCGGTATGGCCCTGGGGATCATTTTGATCCTACTTCAGGAATATGTGGGACTGATAAGGTTGGAAGGAGGGATTGTGGAATACTATCCGGTAGAACTGAAATGGATGGAGATGGTCTATATTCTGATCACTGTTTTGGTGATCGGTTTTCTAACCTCATGGTATCCGGTGAGACAATTAACTAGACGTTCCGTCTAGTTAATTGTGAAATGTCAAAGGTCAATCTTCAACCTTCAAAGAAAAAGGTATACCTCAATCCATTAATCAGCGTAAATCAGCGCAATCTGCGGGAGAAAGAAGGATCGTATTAAACAGATCTTGCAGATAGACCTCAGTGTTCTCTGTGTCTTCTCTGTGAAGTCATGCTCTGCATGACCTCCGTGACCAAAAAAATTACTGTTGAACTAGTTCCACCCCTGAAAACTCTTTCTGGATCTCATCAAATACAGCTCTTAGAGGTTCTATATGATCTTCTGTAACGAGTTTTATACGATGCTCTTTGAAGTGCGGAATGCCTTTGAAGTAATTGGTATAGTGTCTGCGCATCTCAACAATACCCAACTTTTCACCTTTCCATTCAACCGAAAGTTCAAGGTGTCGGCGTGCAGCTTCAATTCTTTCGTTCATCGTCGGAGGAGCAATTTGTTCGCCAGTCGCCATAAAATGCTTGATCTCTCTAAAGATCCAAGGGTATCCAATACTAGCCCTGCCGATCATGACTCCATCCACTCCGTATTTATTCTTCTTTTCTACAGCGATCTCTGGAGTATACACATCCCCATTTCCAAAAACAGGAATATGCATTCGAGGATTGTTCTTCACCTCCCCGATCAGTGACCAGTCGGCCTCTCCTTTGTACATCTGCTTTCTGGTGCGACCGTGGATAGAAATGGCTTGTATACCCACATCCTGCAATCTCTCTGCAACTTCAACGATATACTTTGTATTATCATCCCAACCCAAACGCGTTTTAACCGTCACCGGCAGTTTGGTGGATTTGACGATCTCTTCCGTCATCTTCACCATCTTGGGAATATCTTGCAAGATCCCCGCGCCTGCTCCTTTGCAGGCAACCTTCTTTACAGGGCAGCCATAATTGATATCGATCACATCCGGTCCGGCTTGTTCCGTAACCTCGGCAGCTAACTTCATGGAATCTATCTCCGAGCCGAAGATCTGAATACCTATTGGTCTTTCGTATTCGAATATATCTAGCTTCTGAACGCTCTTGGCAGCATCGCGAATAAGTCCTTCAGAGGAGATGAATTCCGTATACATCATATCTGCTCCATTCTCTTTGCACAAGCGGCGAAAAGGTGGATCGCTCACATCCTCCATGGGTGCTAAAAGCAGAGGGAAATCTCCTAATTCTATGTTTGCTATTTTTGCCATGATCAATTGCCATCGCAAAGTTAACCATAAATCAATCGAACCAATTTGATCCGACTTGAAGGAATCTTTCCACGACTGCTAGTTCTATTGGGATTCTGCCTAGTTTTTGGGGCGTTTTTCAATTTAGCAGGCTTTGCTTTGATCAAACCCATGTATGGTGTTGACATTACCAATTTAGGCAGTGTTTTGAATGATCTTTCCTCAGAGAGGAATGTCTCAATACTCAAGTTCATGCAATTGCTTAACACTCTTGGATTATTCATTGTTCCCGGAATACTTTTCTCCCTTCTATTCATGCAACAACCCTTAGATAAGCTGAGATTGGATAGATCGGTTACCAATTGGCAAGTACTTTTCATCGTATTGCTTTATATCTCTTTCTTGCCCTTGATCAATTTAATGGTGAGTTTGAATGCAGACCTATCATTACCTGATTCACTTGCAGCCTTAGAAAATTGGATGAGAAGCGCAGAAGATAAGGCAGAGGCATTAACAGAGGCCTTTCTGCAAATGAACGGCAGCTCCGACCTGATCTATAATATTGTTCTAATCGGTATATTGCCCGCTATTGGAGAAGAGTTGATCTTCAGAGGGATCATACAAAGGGGATTGCAACAGCAGTTCAAAAACCATCATATCGGAATTTGGATAGCAGCTTTACTCTTTAGCGCCTTGCATATGCAATTCTATGGCTTCCTTCCCAGATTGATCCTAGGTGCCTTCTTTGGTTACCTAATGGTATGGACAGGAAGTTTGTGGGCTCCAATGATCGCTCATTTTCTCAACAACACCCTGGCACTTATGCTTGCCTATTATTTAGGCGCAGAAAGCTTGCAGACTGAGATCGACAATGTTGGAACAACCACCGATACTCTATGGATCAGTGGACTATCCCTCTTACTTTTCTCTTATTTGATCTATCGATTCCGACATTTATCCTATGCTCATGAAAAAGTTGACGAGGGATATCATGAGGGCTGGTAATGAAGAATACATCTTATGAAGTATAGACTATTAATCTTTTTGTTATCAGTACAATTCTCCTTATTAAGTCAGGAATTTACATTTTCTAAGATGTATCATAATGGAAGTAAATCCTCTGATAGACTTAAGCATATTGAACTCAGCCCTACAAAGAACATATTAGCTGTAGGACAATTTGGAGATAGCATTCAATTTGATCTTTCATCAAATAGTGGATTTGATATTTCATTATGGGGGGATGATATATTTATATTAAACCTAAATTCGAATCTTGAGTTTAGATGGGTTAAAAAGATTTCAGGCCAAAATAAATCTGTAAACGATTTTGCAATCGATTCTAATGGTAACATTTATATTGTAGGAGATTTTGGAGGCACTATTGATTTTGATCCATCAACATCAAATTACAGTATTACCTCGCCAAGCCACAATGATTCATATATTCTAAAATTGGATTCAAATGGATCATTCCTATGGGTTAAAACCTTTGATGGCTCGAATAGTCAAATTGATCAAATTGAGCTTGATAATGACAACAATATTATTATAGCAGGAAGCTATAAAGGACAAATTGATTTTGACCCAAGCGCCTCTATTTACAATTCGAATTCTGGTGCCAACTCTGAAGATTTATTTGTTTTAAAGCTTGATTCAAATGGAATGTTTAATTGGGTTGACATTATCTGGGGGTCAACATTTTCTGGCAAATCTAATCCAACCTCTTTAATAGTAGATAAACTTAATCGGATATATATAGGAGCAAGAATTAATATCCAAAGTGGATATCTAAGTAAAGGAACACGATTTATATCTACCTTAGATTCCGGCAGTTACATCTTGCAACTATTCCCCAATGGATTATTAAAGAATTCATTAAAGTTTAGTTTCATAGATATAAATTCTATTTCGATCTTAAATAACCACATTGTTTCAGTTGGCAGCTTTTCGGATAGTATTGATTTTGACCCAAGTACTTCGGAATTCAAATTAATGACAAGCTCAATTTCTGATACAGATATTTTTATTCTATCATTAGACTCTTCAATGAGTTTTAACTGGGCTCATAGTATTGGAGGCATCTATGCTGATGAGGCCAATACAGTTCAAATTACAGAGGAGAATAATATTATTACCACTGGATATTTTAAAGATTTCGCAGATTTCGACCCTGATACTAGCACAGTTGAATTGTTCTCTGGATCGAACTCAAAAAGCTCATTTATATGTGTATTAGATTCAAATGGCAAATTTGTCTGGGCTAGAAATTTAAAAGCCTCTTATAATGAATCAAATTCGTTGATTTCAATTGACAATAATATTTTCTGGGCAGGAAATTTTAAAATCTCAATGTTGTACAATCCCAATCCAATAAGCTATGCTAACGCAAAAGGAGAATTAGATTTTTATATTCAGAAATTGGTTGCTAATAGCATTGGACTTGAATCTTTGAGCATAAGCTCTTATGAGCTAATTCTATTTCCCAATCCAACTAATGGACAAGTTTTCATAGAAAACATTTTAGATTCTCCTAGTAGCACTATTAAGGTCTATGATGCATCCGGTAGCCTATTAGAAGTATTCCAATTTAAGAACGAAAAGGTTATGCGCATTGAATTAGACTATCCAAGTGGGATATATTTCGTTCAAGTGAGTAATGGAAGCAAATATCATTCAGCAAAGGTTTTTCTAAGTAGGTAGGGCCACTTTGATGACAACGAACTAGCAATTTTAGCTCTGCAATAATCTCATATCTTATTCTATCATAAGGTACAATTCAACATCCTCTCTATTTTCTTCCTAGCTTAGCTAGTTACTAATTTAATTTTGGTAGCATACCCCTTCCTTTTTCGCATCTATTGCCACAATAATTTCTTATCACTACCTTTTGTCGGTCTATCTCCTCTCTATCAGACTACTTCATTATTAACCTAATTCAATTTATTATGAAAAAATTAATTGCAGAATTTATCGGAACCATGTGGCTTGTACTTGGCGGATGCGGAAGTGCTGTATTGGCGGCAGGTTACCCGGAGCTGGGTATTGGCTTTGTAGGAGTGTCTCTGGCATTTGGATTAACAGTCTTAACCATGGTGTATGCTATCGGGCATATTTCCGGTTGTCATTTGAACCCGGCGGTATCGATTGGACTCTGGGTCGGTGGAAGATTTGATAAAAAAGAACTCTTGCCTTACATCGCTGCTCAGGTCTTAGGTGGAATATTGGGAGCGGGAATTCTATATGTGATCGTCAGTGGAAAAGCTGGATTTGAAATTGGAGGTTTTGCTTCCAATGGATATGGAGAGCATTCTCCGGATGGTTTTTCAATGACAGCAGTACTGCTTACAGAGATCGTGATGACCTTTATGTTCTTGATGATCATATTGGGCGCAACTCATAAGAATGCTCCTGCCGGTTTTGCAGGAATTGCAATAGGATTGGGACTTACACTTATACATTTGATCAGTATTCCGGTAAGTAACACTTCTGTGAATCCTGCCAGAAGTACTTCTCAAGCAATTTTTGCAGGAGATTGGGCGGTTGGACAACTTTGGCTCTTTTGGGTAGCTCCGATCATTGGAGCAATAATAGCCGGGGTGGTTTACAAATACATTTCAAAAGAAGAATAAAACTGAAAAACTTACAAATGATAGAACAACTGAAAACCTTTGAAGGAAATTCACTGGCCATTGAAGTGATCGATGGTTTTAATGAAACGGATGAAAGATTAGCACAGAAACTTTTCCAAGAGAAGTTAGATAAAGGATATGATCATATCAATGTTTTGGTAAAGTTAGACGAGCTAAAGATCAATAATATCAAAACAAAGACCTTTATGGAAGACATGGTCTGGGTCTTTAGGAACTACAAAAAGATGGGACATTTAGCAATTGTGGCTCATTCAGGTATTTTAAAGGCATTGATACCCATTGACAATCTTTTCTTTCAAAGGGCAAGTGAAGGTAGGTATGAAAAGTATTTCGATGTGTCTCAGATGGAGGAGGCAATGAATTTCATTCAACCTAGTGAAAAATAAAAAAGGGGCTGCAATGCAGCCCCTTCACTTAAACTTTAAACTGATCTATTCTTAATCTAAGATCTTATCTGTTTTACCGGTAGAATAGTTGATCTTCAAAGCATTTGCTTTTCTCAACTCTTGCTTTACATCAGTAACAATACCCATTTTGGCTTCTTTGTCGACTTTCATAGAGAAGGTCATTAAAGGAACCTCAACAGGATCTGTTTGCTCACGCTCTGCTTCAACAAATTGAATAATGTCATGCTTGGTTGCAAAAGCATCGTTCAATTGTATCCTTGGTGTGGTACCAAATTGAGATTGAAGTGCTTTGATCGGCTCACCAATATAGATGTAGCTTACTAAGGACTTTCTTTCCAATTTGTTCACCTCAGTGGCGAGTGGAGTTGTCACTTTTACCTTCAAGGTTACTTCTCTCATTACAGTGGTAACCATAAAGAAGAACAAAAGCATAAAAACAATATCCGGTAAGGAAGCCGTTGAAATAGCCGGCTGTCCCCCATCATCTTTTTTCTTAAACTTCGACATATTATTGTCCTCCTATTTCTTTAGGTTCAGCCTCAGATATTCTTTGAGGATATACATCCTTAACTGCGTCAACTTGCAATTCTGCCTTCTCTGAAGTTGCAGATTCCTTTTCCAGTTCAGATAACGATTTGCCAAACTTTGCTACAGCAAACTCATCTCTCACTTCATTATAAGCTGCCACCAATTCATTCTGAACTTTGATGTACATTTCATAAGAAGTTCCTCTATCGTTCTGTAGAGAGACGATCTGTTTAGAGACCATCATATCTCCCAAGATCGGAACGTTAGTCATCTTTCCTTCAGGCATACTTTCATCAGAGAAAGTTGGATCCCCTACGATGAATTCTTTTGCTGCTTCTCTCAATTCACTGACTAGCATAGGCTCCCCTTCTACTAGAAGATCATCATTGGCATTTACCAAGACCTGGAAAACATTTCTTTGTTTTACTTCAGGTGGATCTTCGATCTCTTCTTCTATTGGAGGAGGAAGTCTTCTGGTCAGACCGGTATCCACATCCATAGTTGTGGTTACCAGGAAAAAGATCAGCAAGAGGAAGGCGATGTCAGCCATCGAACCTGCGTTGATCTCAGGTGCTTGTCGTCTTGCCATAATTTTCTTACTTGATCAATTTACTAACTGATGAGTAAACAACCGCTCCAATCGCACCCAATGAAAGGATGTAAAAAGCGATCAAACCCATACCTACCATTTTTGAATCTTCCGGCCCGTCGATAAAAGCCTCATATTTTGGCAACATCTCGTCTCCTGCAATAACATAGGAGATCACAAATACCAAAACCAAGGCGATCAGACCGATGAGAGCAGCTTTTCCACCTGCAGGATTCTTCGCCAGATTGATCAGCGGCAACACAATAGCTGCAGCTGCTCCAAGGAAGAATAAGGTATAACACCAATAGATGATCATATCAGTGCTAATTGCATCGAGGTAAAAAAGAACTCCAAGTAGAGCGCTAACGCCAAGAAGGACGTATAGCACTATGCTCAATATTTTTGAAAGTCCTTCTGACATAATTATGCTTTTTTGTTGTTCAACTCATGCTTGATCAATAGATCTACTAAACTTATAGAGGCATTCTCCATATTGTTTACGATGCTATCAACCTTTGCAATAATGTAGTTGTAAAAGATCTGAAGTATGATCGCTACGATCAAACCGAATACGGTGGTCAAAAGTGCGATCTTGATACCACCGGCTACCAATGATGGAGAAATATCTCCTGCTGCTTCAATAGCATCAAAGGCCTCGATCATACCGATTACCGTACCCATGAAACCAAGCATTGGTGCCAAGGCGATGAACAATGAGATCCAAGAAACTCCTTTCTCCAACAATCCCATTTGAACAGACCCATAAGCAATGACTGATTTTTCAACCATTTCAATTCCTTCGTGGCTTCTATCCAATCCTTGGTAGAAGATACTTGCAACAGGGCCACTTGTGTTTCTGCAAACTTCTTTTGCAGCATCAGTACCACCTGAATTCAATGCATCTTCAACATTGGCCAACAATTTCTTAGTGTTGGTAGTAGCCATGTTCAAGTAAATGATTCTTTCGATCACAATGGCCAAACCAAGGATCAAACAAAGAAGAACGATCCCCATGAACTCAGGGCCACCTTCAATAAATTTCTCTTTAAGAACCTGGTGAAACGACCTTTCAACAGGAGCTTCTTCAACTGCTTCTTCTTCAACCGGCTCCGGTGCAGCTTCTTCTTCCATAGCTGTTTCTTCAGCCATGCTCGAATCAGCCATCTCAGTAGCTGCAGTGTCAGCTTCTTCTTGTGCATAAGCTTCATTGAATCCTAGCATTAGGAATGAAGCCAGAGCAAATAAAGTGATCAACTTTTTCATAATAGATGTATTAAAATCAGATTTAGTTTAAAGTTTAATTAGGCATTATTGCCTGCGAATTTAGTGTACTTATTTTAAAAGTTCCAATTCTACGTTTATTCTTTTGCTTTATTGTCTTAAAAAGCGACAATTCTGCGTTTTATCTCTTCTAGACACACTCAAACAATGAAGTGTGTTTTGATGTTCAAGGACCAGAGGCTGAGTTTCATCTAAAACCTAATTCCAATTACTCGAAGTATTGCAAGTACTTTAAGTACTCCCCTCTCTTTTTCCCTTCCTCATCAACATTTCAACCTAGGATTCCGTCGCTCTACAACCTCTTGCTCTATGCTCACACTCTTGCTGCTCTCGCGCCGGCATCCCAATGGGGTTATCGTCAATTTAATCCAAAACAATGCTTGCGCATTTAAGTCTTTTAATTTCTTCCCTTTTCAAAGCAAGCTTTGAACGGTCCGCAATTCCTATTCAATGAACTATGGATTCCGTCGCTCAACAACCTCTTGCTCCATACTCTCACTCTTGCTACTCTCGCGCCGGCATCCCAATAAGGAACCGTTCTACCTTATCACAGCGAGGTCGCTAACACGCCCTTCGATTTTTTTGTTCTTCTCGCACTAGAATAAATTCCGTGCGATCCGAATCAAAAAACTCATCTCTCCGCTGTGATAAGCTTGCGGAGAGGAAGGGATTATTCGGCCTGCTTTGCAGGCCTCATCTGTTCGTCGCCCCATAAATGGGACGCCTCGGGTCGAACCTCCTTTTCTTTCTCGGGGGTTCTCATCCCTTCCCAAAATCTTTTCAAAAAACGACACCGTCCTTCGACCTTCGGACTCCGGACTCCTCCTGCGGAGAGGAAGGGATTCGAACCCCCGATGCGGTCTCCCGCATACACGCTTTCCAAGCGTGCGCCTTAAGCCACTCGGCCACCTCTCCTTTCATCGCCCACAAACATTGGACTTATGGCGCGCCAAATTACTAAAAAATAATCCGAAAAATCCTTGATTTCTGTGTTATCATTAGGTTAAAGGAAACAGGAAGTATTTAGAATACACTTCGGCCCTTCGACAGGCTCAGAACAGCGCTTCGCTCAGTGCGGCGCTTCGAGTACCTAGAGTTGTCTCTAAAATCTAACTTTAGGCATTTTAGCGCACTTTAGTGCACTCCCAACTTACCCAAGTTCTCCTCTCAAGTCCTCAGCCATATATGACCTGGCTTCCTCTTTGCTAATCTCATCACAGGCAAGAAGATACATTAACTTGCATAGAGCAGCTTCAAAGGTCATATTACTTCCTCCGATCACTCCCAATTTCTCGAACTGTGCACTAGTTTCATACTTGCCTTGGTTCACATGTCCTGTTGCACATTGGGTAATATTGACAATTACAACTCCTTTCTTATTCAATTCTTCCACCTCAGCGATCATCCAATCTGCTGTTGGTGCATTTCCACTACCATAGGTTTCAAGGATCAATCCCTCTAGCCCCTTTATCGAGCCGATTGCTTGAAATATATCTCGCTTCATTCCGGGAAAGATCTTAATGCTTGCTACATCAGAGCTAATCTTCTTTCGAAAGAAAACCTTCTCTTTTGGAATCCCTGAAATTGCATGATCATTGAATCGAATATGAACGCCTGCCTCAGCAAGAATTGGATAGTTGGGCGACTGAAAAGCCTGGAAATTCTCGGCGCTCATCTTGGTAGTCCTGTTTGCCCTATAAAGATCGTATTCAAAATAAATAGCCACTTCAGGAACTATAGCTTTGCCATTCCTTTTGGCTCCGGCGATCTCAATAGCCGTTATCAAATTCTCTTTACCATCAGTCCTCAAAGTACCAATTGGCAATTGACTACCGGTGAAAATGATCGGCTTGCTATTATTCTCGATTAAAAAGCTAAGGGCAGATGCAGTATATGCCATAGTATCAGAACCATGCAGTACAACAAATCCGTCGAACTGATCATAGTGCTTTTCAATGATTGCAATGAGCTCCATCCATACTTCTGAATCAACGTTTGATGAGTCTATAGGACTCTTAATCGACTCCACCTCTAGCTCGATCTCTAACTTTTGCAATTCAGGAACTTCATTGAACAAATGGTCAAAGTCGAAAGGGTGAAGAGTTCCCGTTATTGGATCTTCAACCATTCCAATGGTTCCACCTGTGTAGATGATCAATACTTTAGAATTCATTTGCTGTAAGCTTTGGAAAAGATCATTTCTGCATTTGCATTGCTAATATGGGCTATTTCTTCCATAGATATATCTAATACTGAGGATAATTTGCTCGCCACTTCGATCAAATAAGAACTTTCATTCCTTTTACCTCTATAGGGCACTGGCGACAAGTAAGGAGAATCTGTTTCCAATACCAGATCTTCCATTCTCAATTGCTCCACTACTTTATCCAGCCCTGAATTCTTGAAGGTCACCACTCCACCAATTCCCAGTTTAAAATCTCCAAATGATAAAATATGCTTAGCCTGCTCGATGGTGCCTGTAAAACAATGGAAGATCCCTCTTAACGAATCTTCGTTCACTTCATCTAAGATGGAAAGAATCTCATCAAAGGATTCTCTGCAATGGATAACAATGGGCAAGTCTTTTTCCTTCGCCCATTTGATCTGTTCTCTAAAAGCATACTCCTGCTCTTTGATATGGGTCTTGTCCCAGTAAAGGTCGATGCCTATCTCTCCAATTGCATAGTATTCACTTCCATCTTCCAATGCATTCTTGATCTTTCCCAATTCCTCTTCAACATCCTCCTTCACCGAGCAAGGATGCAATCCCATCATCATCAAACAATTTTCCGGGTATGCTTTATGCACAGCCTTCATCCCATCAATAGAGGTTGAATCAATATTGGGCATATAGATCATCTCCACCTTGGAATGAAATGCTCTTTGTATCATCTCATCTCTATCTTCATCAAAAGCATCCGAATAAAGATGACTATGGGTATCTGTAAAGTACATGCGGCAAAAGTAGTATTTCATCTGAAGGACTTATGGCTTATAAGGGAAATGATTTACTTTGCCATGCATGTCTGAAAAAGTGAAAATACTCATTGTGCGATTCAGCTCTATAGGTGATATAGTGCTTACCACTCCGGTGATCCGATGCTTGAAAGAGCAACTGCACGGGGAAAGTGAGATCCATTTCATCACTTTCAAAAAATATGCTTCACTGTTGGAGCACAATCCCTATGTTGACCAAATTCATGCGGTAGACAAGGTGAGCAATGCGGTTCTTGAAGAGCTAAAAGCAATTGATTTTCAATACATCATCGACTTGCATCATAACTTTAGGAGCATGCGGCTGAAGTCGCGGTTGAAGGTGACTAGCTTTAGCTTTAACAAACTGAATCCCCTCAAATGGATATTGGTAAACTTCAAGGTCAACAAGCTTCCTTCTCTGCATATTGTCGATCGATATCTGGAAACTACCAAAGCTTTAGGTATTGAGAATGACGGAAAAGGATTGGATTATTTCCTTCCTCCAAACATTGAACAACCTCAACTTCCTCAAGGTTTTTCAAGCTACACAGCTCTGGCATTAAGTGCCAATCACAATACCAAAAAACCGACAGATGATCATTATCTGAAACTAGTTAAGGAGGTCAAGAGTCCAATGGTGATCATCGGCGGACCGGCAGAAAAGGAGTTAGGTGAGCAACTGGAAACCACTGACTCTGCTAAGATCGTGAACATGGCGGGAAAATGTAGCCTGCATGAGTCAGCTTTGCTCATTAAGAACTCAATGCAAGTGATCACTCCGGATACCGGTATGATGCACATTGCCGCTGCCTTCGAAAAAAGGATCCTTTCTATCTGGGGAAATACGGTTCCTGAATTTGGAATGTATCCCTATCTAACCGGAAAGAAGGAAGAGCTGTCTGAGATCTTTGAAGTGAATGGTCTTTCCTGCCGACCTTGCAGCAAGATCGGTTTTGATAAATGTCCGAAAGGTCATTTCAAATGCATGGAAGATCAAGACTGGAAGGAAATAGTGAAGAGAGCGAATTCTTCTAAAAGTCTAGATTCTAGAATTATCCATTAGAGAGTTTATTCCACAGAGTTGCACAGTGTAGCTCAGAGCGGCACAGGGACTTCAACAAGTCTTGCTTCCTGCATCTTACTTCCTGCCTCCTATCTCCTAAGAGGGAATCTGATTGAACAATGCCTTCAATTCCGTTGCCTCAGAAGGGTCCATCTTTTTGGCCAAGATCAAGCTCAATTGCTTCCTTCTCAATGCGGCGGCATATCGGTCTTTTTCCTCTTCTGTTTCAGGGATCAGCTCTGGAACTTCAATTGGACTGCCATTCTGATCTACTGCCACGAAAGTATAGATAGCCTCATTGCACTTCTTTCTTCCTCCGCCCACTTTGTCGACATACACATCTAAGAAAACTTCCATAGAAGAGGTAAAAGCTCTGGAAACCTTGGCTTCAATGGTTACCACATCTCCCAATTTGATCGGTTGATTGAAAGACACATTATTAACGGAAGCAGTTACTACCACTCTCTGACAATGTCTTTGAGCAGAAATACCGGCTGTAATATCCATCCAACTAAGTAATTGTCCACCCATTAGGTTGGTCAAAACATTAGTGTCGTTAGGCAAAACGATCTTAGAAGTTTGGGCAAAAGTATCCTGTGCTCTTCTAGCTTTCATAGCATCAAATTTGGGCTGCAAAAGTAAGGATAAGAAAGGGTATATCAGAAGCTTTTCTCCAGCAACCAAGCAGAAGAATTATGCTCAGCTTTTACCTGATTCAGCAGCTCCAGGGCATCTTCTTTTCTAGCAAAGCTTCCATAGCTAACCGCATGTAGGTTTTTATACTCTCCAAGAAGTCTTGCATCATAACCACTCGACTTCAACTGATCAGTGAGCCCGGTTGCATTGGAGTAGTTGGAAAAACAACCCCCCATTACATGAAACTTAAGTAGGCTAGGCTTTGTAGTTTCATTTACGACATCAGTATTGTCGACTTTGGCTTCAACCACTTCCTCTTCTTCAGCTTCGATCCAGATAGAAGTTGGCTCACCTTCTGTTGGGATATAATTGGATAAGGACTTTTCTTTCAGAGATGAGGATGCAGCTAATTCAGTAGAGGCGTCATCCACTTCGATCGCGCTTTCTCTAGAGGTATATTGGGGGTCTTTATCAATTGAAGGACTGAAAATAGAATACTGAAGATCACCAAGATCAGATCTATCAACCTGACTGTCCAAAAGCAAAAAGGAAGACAATAAAAAGAATATTATAGCTGCAGCTCTCCAAACGACCTTGGAGCTTCCACCTTCAGTTTTACTGAAAACCTCTCCGGTTTTAAGCTTATCCTGAATTCTTTCCTCAACACTATCTCTTTCTATGGGAAGTGCTCTAAAAGATTGTAAGCCGAATGAATCCAATAAGAAGTCATTCTTCTCTTCTTGAATGAACTGAATGTTCTCCTCCGGATCTAAATAGAGCACACCCACTTTGTTGATCTTGATCTTATCGCCATTCTTTAAACCTGCGATCGAACGATCAACGAAAGCTCTGATCATTTGGTTGGCTTCCTGAAAACTGATCTCTCTTCTTTGAGAGATGTGGTTTGTGAGCAAGCCATCGTTATTCTTAAGATTCTTATTGAAAGAAATCTGCTTGGATGGAGGAAGAAACTGATGCTGTACCTCTTTGATCTTAGCAGGTGCATAGTTGGCCACAAATCCTCCAAAGTCAGGCACGATCACGCAATCGTAACTGTACAGGAGGTCTGAAATGTATATGTCGATCTGAACTGTTTCCAACACTGCGAAGGTAACTAATCTTCTAAATTCATTTGTTCCAATTTCTCTAAATCCTCTGGAGTGTCTACACTCAACGCCTCCTCTTCCGTTATGGCCGTCCTGATCCTGTAGCCATTCTCTATCCATCTCAATTGCTCCAAGGATTCTGCCCGCTCTAACCTGGAAGGTTTAAGAGCAGTGATCTCTTTCAGAGTTTCATATCTATAAGCATACATTCCAATATGTTTATAGAAATTAAACTCATCATTCCATCTAGATCTTTCTGTTCCCTGAAGGAATGGAATGCATTGTCTGCTGAAGTAGATCCCAAAATCATCTTCATCAACAACTACCTTCACTTTATTTGGATCATCAAGAATAGAAGGATCTTCGATCAACTTGATCAGGGTGGCAATATCTGTATTCTCATTGTGGAAGCAAGACAGCACAAGATCTATTTGCTCAGGCTGGATATATGGCTCATCTCCTTGAACATTGACGATCACGTCAAATTCCATGTCCATTGATTCAGCTGCCTCAAGGCATCTTTCCGTTCCTGAAGAATGATTTTCTGAGGTCATTACAACCTCCCCTCCAAAAGATTGAACTTCATCAAAGATCCGCTGATCATCAGTTGCCACCAGCACCGTTGACAAAGAACTAGCCTTTGAGGCTTGCTCATAAACTCTCCTGATCATGGACTTGCCATTGATATCAGCCAATGGCTTCCCTGGAAAACGGGATGAATTATATCGTGCCGGAATAATCCCTATTGAATGCATTGAAGAGAATTTGAAAGTAAATATATAAAAAGCCGCTTCAGACTTTCACTTTTTAAGCATCAAATAGGAGAAATGAACAGAAGATGTTATAACTTTAATAGAGATGGTACCCAAAGAACTTTATTACACCATTGCTCTGAGCATGATTCCGGGCATTGGACATATTAGAGCTACGCAACTCATTGAACACTGCGGAAGTGCAACTGAACTATTCGAAAATAGAAGAGACCTACTTTATAAGGTCGGCAAACAGAAAGAAGAAGTGGCCTTGGATGAGGCTTTTGAATTGGCCAAAGCAGAAATTGATTATATGGAATCTGAGGGTATAAAGGCCTATTCTTTCAAAGATGATCTCTACCCTAAACGACTCAAAGAATGTGCAGATCGTCCGGTGGCTTTATATTCAAAAGGTAAGATAGAATTCAATAAAAAGCTGGTACTGAGTTTTGTGGGAAGCAGGAATGCCACCGTCAGAGGAAAGGAGATCTGCAGAAAGATCATCTCTGAATTAGCACCCTATGATCCATTGATAGTGAGCGGTTTGGCTTATGGAATAGACATTACCGCTCATAAGGCGGCCATGGAAAATGATCTACAGACCATAGCCGTGCTAGGTAGCGGACTGAAGATCATCTACCCTCCACCTCATGCAAGGATTGCAGAAAAAATGCAAAGTTTTGGAGGGATCATTTCTGATTACCCATCAGAGACAAAGCTACTGCCTTCTCAATTTGCGGAAAGGAATCGCATCGTGGCTGGCTTATCAGATTCAACTATTGTGATCGAGTCAGCTGAGAAGGGGGGCTCATTGATCACAGCTAGGCTGGCATTGGAATACAATAGAGATGTATATGCCGTACCCGGAAGACCGGAAGATGACCTTTCTGCAGGATGCAATCTTTTGATCAAAAAAGAGAGGGCAGCATTGATTGAGTCAGCAGAAGACATTGTTTATTTACTCGGACTGGATCAAGAAGAAAAACAGAGAAAGTCCAAGCAGATAGAACTCTTTCAAGATCTCTCTGAGGACGAACAGCTTCTCAGTAAAATTTTGTCGGAGAAAGGCCCCATAGCCATTGATGATATCAGCCAACTTTCAGGCATTGCTATTCACAAGACTTCAGTTGTTCTCTTAGGGCTTGAATTCAAGGGAATTATCAAATCTCTTCCCGGCAAAATGTATCAGCTTCTCTAATCCTCTGAAAATGGCGGATATAAGCTCTATTTTTATACATTTGCTCCCTAAATAATAATTGAACGCCTCTTAACTAATTTACAATATGAGCGCAAAGAAATCTACCGCTGCTTCTTCTGGAATTGACAAGAAAGTAGCTGCTTTCATGGAAAAAGTGAAAGAAAGAAATGGGAATGAACCTGAATTTCTTCAGGCAGTGCATGAAGTTGCAGAGACTGTTATTCCATTCATTGAAAAAAATAAAAGTTACCAAGGTCATAACCTTCTAGAAAGAATGGTAGAAGCTGAACGTGTGATCATGTTCAGAGTGCCATGGATCGATGATAAGGGTAAACCTCAAGTAAACAGAGGATTTAGAATTGAGATGAACTCTGCCATTGGACCCTACAAAGGTGGATTGAGATTTCATCCTTCAGTAAATCTTAGTGTATTGAAATTCTTGGCCTTCGAGCAAGTATTCAAAAACTCATTAACCACTCTTCCTATGGGTGGTGGTAAAGGTGGATCGGATTTCGATCCAAAAGGCAAGTCAGATAATGAGGTAATGAAGTTTTGCCAGTCGTTCATGTCTGAACTTCAGCGACATATTGGTCCTGACACTGATGTACCTGCCGGAGATATTGGTGTTGGTGGAAGAGAGATCGGATATATGTTCGGACAATACAAGAGATTGAGAAATGAATTCACAGGAGTACTGACCGGCAAAGGTCTATCATTCGGTGGAAGTAAGATCCGTCCGGAAGCAACAGGGTATGGTTGCGTTTACTTTGTCAATGAAATGTTGGATTCAAGAGGTGATGATCTGAAAGGAAAAGTGGTTGCCATTTCTGGATCCGGAAACGTTGCACAATACGCTTGTGAAAAGGCTACTCAAATGGGCGCTAAGGTAGTGACCATGTCTGATTCAGGAGGATATATTTATGATGAAAATGGTATTGATTCTAAGAAATTGGCATTCATCATGAATTTGAAGAATGTGAAAAGAGGCAGGATCAAGGAATATGCTACTAAATACAAAGTGAAGTATGTTGAGGGGAAGACTCCATGGGGAGAGAAGTGCGATATTGCCCTTCCATGTGCCACTCAAAATGAGCTGAACAAGAAAGATGCTGAGACCCTTGTAAAGAACGGAACCATGCTGGTTGCTGAAGGAGCCAATATGCCATGTACTCCTGAAGCCGTTGAAGTATTCTACAAGAACAGGATCTTCTTTGCGCCAGGAAAAGCTTCCAATGCGGGTGGTGTTGCTACCTCAGGTTTGGAGATGTCACAGAATTCATTGAGATATTCTTGGACTTCCGAAGAAGTAGACAGCAAGCTTCAAGACATTATGAAAGAGATCCACCATTCTTGCGTAAAATACGGAGTGGAAGAAAAAGGATTTGTCGATTATGTTAGAGGTGCAAACATTGCCGGATTTGTGAAAGTTGCAGATGCAATGATCGCTCAAGGAATCGTTTAATAATAGATCAACATAAGGAAAGGCGAATGATACATTCGCCTTTTTTTAGCTTTAAACTCAATTAGAAGAATTATGTACGGGAAAATAAAAGCTCATTTAGAAACAGAACTCAAAGAGATTGAAGAAGCAGGTTTATTCAAGAAGGAAAGGATCATAACCTCTCCTCAAGGGGCAGAAATCACCTTGGATAGCGGTAAGAAAGTATTGAACTTCTGTGCCAATAATTATTTAGGATTAAGCTCACACCCTAAAGTGATCGAAGCTGCCAAAAAAGCTTTGGATACACATGGTTTTGGAATGTCATCGGTACGTTTCATTTGCGGAACACAAGACATTCATAAAGAACTGGAAAAAAAGATCGCTGACTTTTGCGGAACAGAGGATACAATTCTTTACGCAGCTGCATTTGACGCCAATGGTGGAGTTTTCGAACCACTGTTAACTGCGGAAGATGCAATTATCTCAGATTCTTTGAACCACGCTTCTATCATTGATGGAGTGCGGTTGTGTAAAGCAGCACGCTACAGATATCAGAACAATGATATGGCTGATCTGGAGAAACAATTGATAGCTGCTCAAGACCAAAGGTTTAGACTTATTGTAACAGATGGAGTCTTCTCAATGGATGGCTATGTGGCTTCTTTAGACAAGATTTGCGACTTAGCTGAGAGGTACGATGCCATGGTAATGGTAGATGATTGTCACGCTCATGGTTTTATCGGCCCCCATGGAAAAGGAAGTCCGGAGTATAACAATGTTTTGGGCAGAATAGACATTATCACCGGAACCTTGGGTAAAGCTTTGGGTGGAGCAATGGGTGGATTTACTACCGGAAAGAAAGAGATCATTGAGATGTTGAGACAAAGATCCAGACCCTACTTGTTCTCTAACTCTCTTGCACCTGCCATTGTGGGAGCATCAATTGCAGTCTTTGACCTTTTGAGCGGAAGTACCGAATTGAGAGATAAATTGATGGAAAACGTAGCCTATTTTAAGAAAGGAATTTCCGAAGCCGGCTTCGACTATAAGGATGGAGATTCTGCTATTGTTCCCATTATGCTATACGACGCAAAATTATCTCAGCAGATGGCAGATAGGCTATTGGATGAAGGTATATATGTGATAGGATTCTTCTATCCTGTTGTTCCGAAGGAGCAAGCAAGGATCAGAGTGCAACTTTCAGCTGCTCACACGAAAGAACACTTAGATAAGGCTATTGCCGCATTTACCAAGGTGGGTAAAGAACTTGGTGTGATCTAGTTTTATATATTCATTATCAATATTTAGTAACTTTAGTTCATGAGAAAATTTCTAATGATCTTATTGGCCTTGTTTCTTATTGGTGGGTCAATTGGATATTATCTATTCAACAAAAAGGTAGCTACCCTTGAGGATGCAAAGCCAGACTTTGTGCTAAATTCAGATCAACTATTTGATTCCTTTGATCAGAATGAGCAAGAAGCTCAGGCAAAATATGGTGATAAGATCATTGAGGTTAGCGGGGAAGTCTTGCGTATCAACCTTAAAGACAGCCTACCAACTGTTACCTTAAAAGCAGAGAATTCAATGATAGGTGGTGTGAATTGCACCTTTGCAAATGAATTAGATCAAGTTGAAACCGGTGATCTGATCACTGTAAGATGTCAATGTCAAGGTTATTTGATGGACGTAATTCTCAATAATTGCACTTTGATTAAGTAATATTATCAGCTTGAAACACTTGAAATACATAGCAGTTATTCTTTCCCTTTTGTTTCTAGCTTCATGTTATAATGATAATGAAGAAGAACTTTATGGTCTTATCGATTGCAATCCGTTGGATGTAAGTTATTCGAAGGATATCGAACCTTTGATCAATAGCTCATGCGCTATTTCAGGCTGTCATGTGCAAGGAGGAAGTGGAACCGGAATCTTTGCAAACTATGAGAATGTGAAGGCTAAGGTTGATGATGGCTCCTTTAGACAAAGGGTGATCGTTCAAAAGGATATGCCTCCGTCCAGCCCGCTATCAGACTGTCAGATAAAATACATTGAAAGCTGGCTAAATGCCGGAGCTCCCAATAATTAAACTTAAAAAATAGAATGATGAATAAACTTAAGATTTCACTACTTGCAGCAACGATGACCCTTTCCATGGGCCTCAGTGCTCAAAAGTATATGACACAAAATGGAACTGTAAGCTTTTACTCTAGTACCCCTATGGAGGATATCGAAGCTGTAAATAAGCAGGTCTCTTCAGTGGTTGATATGGAAACAGGGAATATGGCTTTTTCATTGCTGATGAAAGCCTTCACTTTTGAAAAGGCATTGATGCAAGAGCATTTCAATGAAAAGTATGTAGAAAGTGAGAAGTACCCAAAAGCCACCTTTAAAGGACAGATCAAGGATTTTGACAAACTTAAGCTGGATGAAGGTGCAGTGGATGTTATGGTAAGTGGCACACTATCTTTGCATGGAGAAAGCAAAGAAATTGAAGCAAAAGGAACCCTTGAAATGAATGATGGTCAACTGATCTTGCATTCAAAATTTAATGTTCAAGTAGCCGATTTTAAGATCAAAGTGCCTTCAGCTGTTGAAGATAATATTGCCAAAACAATTGAAGTTACTGTAGATGGCGCATATGAAGAAGTTCAATAGCTTACTACTCATTTTATTGATCTTTTGTCCTTTTGTTTCATTTGGACAAGATGACCTATTGAACTTTTTAGAAGAGAAGGAAGAAGATGTAACCAACTACACTTTTGCCACCTTTAAAACAACAAGATTAGTCAGTGGTCACTCGGTGGAAACAAATTCGAAAGGGGTGCTTCAATTTATGATTGGACATAGATTTAGCAGGCTCAATGAAGGTTGGAGGGATCTATGGGGAATTGACAATGCCACCATTCGATTTGGATTTGACTATGGCCTAACCGATGACATCAATATTGCAATTGGCAGGTCTTCCTATGAAAAGACCTTTGATGGTACTTTAAAGTTCAAGTTCTTAAAACAAAAATCCGGAGCCAAAAATTTTCCATTCACCGCAACATGGGTGAGCACTGCCTATATAACTGCTGCAGAATGGGCTAATCCGGAAAGAGAGAATTATTTTACTTCCAGAATGAACTATCATCATGCATTATTGATGGCCAGAAAATTCAATGGATTTTCTCTTCAAATTATGCCAACCATGGTTCACAGGAATCTCGTTCCTACCACTGAGGACAAGAATTCAATATTTTCATTAGGAGGTGGGGGATCCATTATAATTACAGGATCGCTGAGAGCAAATGTTGAATATTATTACATACTCCCTGATCAGATCAATAGCACTATTGGAGGAGAAGAAGTGCAAAACAGTTTATCTATTGGAGTTGATCTGGAAACAGGAGGCCATGTATTTCAAATACATGTAACCAATAGCAGAGGAATGACCGAGAAGTTTTTGGTGGGTGAAACAACCGGTAAATGGCTAGATGGTGACATTCATTTTGGATTTAATATCAGCAGAGTTTTCACATTGAGAAAACCAGAAGAACTAAGAAAATGAAAATAAAACATATACTACCTCTTTTCATTTCCACGATCATGGTTGCTATTAACTCTTGCAAACATGACCCTATTGAACCAGAGTTGGAAGAGACTACAACTATCGTTTCAAATGATGATTGCGATCCTAATACAGTCTATTTTCAGAATGAGATCTTCCCATTAATTCAAAGTAGCTGCGCTATTCAAGGATGCCATGATGCAATTAGCAGGACAGATGATGTTGACCTCACTACTTACATCAAGATTCTTGATGGTGGTGATATCGAATCGACTAACCCAAATGAGTCTGAACTTTATAGAAGAATCACTGAAACTGAGAAACCAGAGGATCGCATGCCACCACTTGGCTATGACTCACTATCAGCTGAAAATATAAGCAAGATCAGAAGATGGATCGAGCAAGGGTATCAGAACAATAGTTGTAATTTTTGCGATACGAATCAATTTACCTTTTCTGCTACCATTCAGCCATTGATCGATAAGCATTGCAAGGGATGTCATAGTGGAAGCAATGCAAGAGGACAGATCTACTTAACGAATTATAATGAGATCAAAGCCAGGGTGGATGATGGGTATTTATTAGGGACAATAAGGCAAGATTCCACTATCAAATACAGGCCAATGCCCGATAATCAGCCTAAACTTTCAGACTGTAAAATCAGGCAAATAGAGAAATGGGTAGCCGCCGGAGCGCAAAACAATTAACAAATTGACATAAAAAAAAGGGCGAAGATATCTTCGCCCTTTTTTTATTATCCTAGTTTTCTATGCTTAGAAGAACTTAGTCCTATTGTCTTCGATCTCAACTTCTTCTTTCAATGCGTTGAAAACCGAACCATTGTCGATCTGGGAATTAAACCCTCTCTGCCAAGAACCTCTAGTCATTGCGATATTAGGCTCACCTGCATCAGACTTAGATTCGATAGCAAGTACATATACTCCACTGCCTCCTTTGAGAGGAACACTCATTTGACCGGCCTCCAAGCTCATTGCTTTTCCAATTACCTTAGGCTCCACTCCTTTATTAGGAATAGAAGGATCAGAGAAAGTAACATTTTCAGCACTTTCAACGGTTAGGTTCAACTTAGCAGCAAGTTCAGTTAGATTAGAAAATCCACTCATTTCATTGATGAACTTTTCAGCTTTCTTTTCAACTCTTACCGCGTATTCAACTCTATTTCTTACATCCTCAAAAGGAGCAGGACCTTCTTCATTGATCTTTTCTAAATGACCAACAGCAAATGCATCTCCGATGTCATAAGCTTCAGATATATCACCTTCCTTTGCTTCTTTTGCCCACCTAACGAGCTCTCTGGTAGCTTCGTTCTCATTGAGTGTGGTCATCTGCTCGGATAGGACTACTGATCTTCTTTGAAGTCGTTTATCATTCACCAAGGTATTGAAGCTTTCTCCATCGGTAGCATCAATAGAGAAACTATTTGCCTCATTGAAAATATTGGCATAAGTCTCCTTAGATGGATTGATATCTATTCTAACCGTTGCAAATTGAACCTTTCTTTTATCCTCAGTTTTGCCATTCACTTGAATAATATGATAGCCAAACTGAGAAAGCACTTTTCTATATTCTCCAACTTCCATGCTGAATGCAGCATCGCTGAAAGGCTTCACCATGGTTCCTTCTGCAAACCATCCAAGGTCGCCACCTTCAACTGCTGAGGTTGCATCATCAGAATACTCTGAAGCCAGCTCACTCATCACACCTTGTCCATTTTTTAATACTTCCAATAAACTATCTGCTAATGCTTCTGCAGCTTCAGGAGATCTAGTCTGTCCACCAATCAAAATATGACTAGCCTGCACTGAATCCGGAGCCATCTTTACATCTCTGATCTTATGGATATAGTAAACATTTTCCAGTTTGAATGGAGCCTTGGTTGAACCTGAATCTTGTTTCCAGAACATGGTATCAATACCAAGAGGAATATTTTCTATCGTATAGAACATTGGATCAAATCGAGTATCTGAATTAGCATTGACGAAAATGCTATCGTTAGATGCAGTTTTGAACTTTTCATATACTCTATTTGCTTCAGCATAGGTTGCTTCAACGTCGGCATCAGATGGTCTAACCGGGAAGAAAGCATAGAACATTCTTCTTCCATATGGTTGTTCATACTCATCTTTATGCTCCTCGTAGTATTCCTTTAATTCAGCATCAGAAACTTCAACAACGCTATCAGGTAGGTTCATGTATAGTTGAGAAACGAACTTAAAGCTCAGGCTGGTTCTATTATCGGCATACTGTTGCTTTGCAAGTTCTGATGGCATGTACATACCTTTCTTGATCAGATTGTTGTATTTATCCATCTCCTGATTGCTTTTCAAGGCCTTTTCAAAAGAGATCCACTGTTCTTTTGTTTTAGGATCGCCTTGATCCAGGTTTTGAAGAAATTGAACCACCGCAGAAGAATTGAATTCACCTGTTTCCGGATTGGTAAAGATCTGTCTTACTTGAGGGTGAGGGTTATCACCTTGAACCATATCAAATAACTCTTTGGAAGTAACTTTCACTCCCAAGGCTTCTCTTTCATCACCTATGATATAGCTAGAAAGAATCTGGTTCCAAACATTTTCTTTGATCTGACCTTTTGTTCTAGCATCCATTGGAGTTTCTGACCTAGCTTCAAAGTTTTCATAAGCTGTTTGCAATTGCTGCTCGTACTCATCCGGTGAGATAGAATGCTCTTTCACTTGAGCTAAGAACATAGGACCTTGAGGTCTACCACCAGCGCTTGAGCTGAATAGATCACTCAAAACGAAAGCGACAATTGCTCCTCCAATAATGATCAACACCAAGGTTGACTTTTCTCTGATTTTTCCAATAATTGCCATGGAGATTCTATAAAAAATTTAGGCTTGCGAAGATACGATAGTTGACTTAAAAAAAAAACACCTAAATCGCATCATTTTTAGGTGCTTGGAGATGCTGATTAAAACCTTCTAATCGTCTTCTTTATTGACCTTCAGGTGAACAAGATCGATCTTGTTTTGGAAGACCTTCTTTACGGTAAAAGTGTATTTGTTGAGCTTGATCTCTTCATTGAGGGCTGGAATGCTCTCAGCTGCTTGAATAATCAAGCCGGCAATTGTTTCATATTGCTCGGAATCAGGAAGATCCAAGCTATACTCTTGATTTAGATAATCAACTTCTAACCTAGCTGACAAAAGATATTCTGTTTCGCTGATCTTATTTTCGACCAACTCTTCCTTATCATGTTCATCTTCGATCTCCCCAAAGATTTCCTCTATTACGTCTTCAATTGTGAGAATCCCGGCAGTTCCCCCAAACTCATCTACCACTACAGCAATACTTCTGTGCTTTTCGATCAAGATCTTTAAGATCTCACTTGCCTGCATTGAGATTGGAATGACAGGAACCGGAAGAAGAATTGACTTGATGCTGTCTGGCTTCTTGAATAACTCAATCAGTTAAATTCTTTTATCTGCTATAGTTTGGAGCCTCTCTGGTGATAAAGATATCATGAGGGTGACTTTCTCTCACACCTGCACCAGTGATTTTCACAAAGCGGGCCTTTTGCATAGCCTCAATATCGGCAGCACCACAGTAACCCATACCAGAACGTAAACCACCAACCAATTGATAAACGATTTCTTTTAAAGGTCCCTTGTAAGCCACACGACCCTCAACACCTTCTGGTACATATTTTTTAGTATGGTTTTGGAAATAACGATCAGAACTTCCCGATTCCATAGCTGCTACAGAACCCATACCTCTATAAGATTT
>JAUIGQ010000123.1 GCA_030429925.1 Bacteroidia bacterium
ATCATTGGTGATCAAAATCAAAGGATCTTTTTTCATACTGTAAATCTAATGAGAATTGAAAAGGGGTAATAAAAAAGCCCCGAATAAATCGGGGCTTTGATCATCAATTGTGAATTATTTAGAGTTGTCGTCTTCACTGACTTCTTCAAAGTCGACATCAGTGACTTCCTCATCTCCTCCTGCTCCTGAATCACCTGCTGCGGCATTTGGATCAGCTCCTGCTTCTCCTCCACCTTGCTGGTACATCTCCTGAGCGGCAGCTTGGAATAGATTGTTCAACTTCTCCATGGCGGGATCCAGTTTTTCCAGATCTTGAGCCTCATGCGCTTTCTTCAACTCTTCCAAAGCTTCTTCGATCGGCTTCTTCTTATCATCCGGCAATTTGTCTCCGAATTCTTTCAGTTGCTTCTCAGTTTGGAAGATCAAGCTATCAGCAGAATTGAGCTTATCTATCTTTTCTTTCGCTTGCTTGTCAGAATCTGCATTCTCTTCCGCTTCTCTCTTCATCTTAGCGATCTCTTCTTCACTCAATCCGGAAGATGCTTCAATTCTAATGCTTTGCTCTTTATTGGTTGCTTTATCCTTAGCAGAAACATTCAAGATACCGTTTGAGTCGATGTCAAAGGTCACTTCGATCTGAGGCACTCCTCTTGGTGCAGGTGGAATTCCATCTAGATGGAACCTGCCGATGGTCTTATTATCCTTAGCCATTGGTCTTTCTCCTTGCAACACATGGATCTCAACGGTTGGTTGATTATCCGCAGCTGTTGAGAAGGTCTCCGACTTTTTGGTTGGGATGGTTGTATTTGCTTCGATCAGTTTGGTCATCACTCCACCCATGGTTTCAATACCCAAAGAAAGAGGAGTAACATCCAGAAGCAATACATCTTTCACCTCACCGGTTAAAACACCTCCTTGAATAGCAGCTCCAATGGCCACTACTTCATCAGGATTCACACCTTTAGAAGGCTCTTTCTTGAAGAAGCTTTTAACCGCTTCCTGAATCGCCGGAATTCTTGTAGATCCACCCACAAGGATCACCTCATCGATATCACTTACATCCATATTCGCACTCTTCAAAGCTTTTCTACAAGGCTCAATGGTTCTTTTGATCAGCTCATCAGCCAATTGCTCGAATTGTGCTCTACTCAATGGTCTTACTAAGTGCTTTGGTCCGGAAGCAGTTGCTGTGACGTAAGGCAAGTTGATCTCTGTTTGAGTGGTACTTGACAATTCGATCTTGGCTTTTTCTGCTGCTTCTTTCAATCTTTGAAGAGCCATTGGATCTTTTCTCAGATCAATGTCCTCATCTTTCTTGAACTCATCCGCCAACCAATCAATGATCACTTCATCAAAGTCGTCACCACCAAGGTGAGTATCTCCGTCTGTAGATTTTACTTCAAATACTCCATCTCCTAATTCCAGAATAGAGACATCATGTGTTCCTCCACCACAGTCGAATACAACGATCTTCTGATCGGTCATTTTCCTGTCCAGTCCGTAGGCTAGTGAAGCCGCAGTTGGCTCGTTGATGATCCTTTTCACTTTCAATCCTGCGATCTCTCCGGCCTCTTTGGTAGCCTGACGCTGTGCATCGTTAAAGTATGCAGGGACTGTAATTACTGCTTCTGATACTGAGGTTCCCAAATAATCTTCAGCAGTCTTCTTCATTTTCTGAAGGATCATAGCTGAGATCTCTTGAGGAGTATATTTTCTATCATCGATCAATACTCTTGGAGTATCGTTATCTCCTTTCACTACTTTATAAGGTACTCTTCCGGCTTCTTTTGAAACTTCGCTGAATTTGTTCCCCATGAATCTCTTGATAGAGAATATTGTTTTTTCGGGATTGGTGATCGCCTGACGTTTAGCCGGATCTCCAATCTTCCTTTCACCGCCTTCGATAAAGGCGACAATTGAAGGAGTTGTTCTTTTTCCTTCGCTATTAGGAATAACCACCGGCTCGTTTCCTTCCATTACGGAAACACAAGAGTTGGTTGTTCCCAGGTCGATTCCAATTATCTTGCTCATATCTATATTAAATTAAATTTTCAATTTTTAATGACGCTTGGCCATTGTCAATAGATATGCCATCTGCCAATTCAATAGAATATTAGCAAATATGTCAGCAAATTAGAAAGGAAGGAATTATATCTTCTGACAAATTGACAATCTGTCAGAGTTCCTTTTTAAGGATTTGAGAAGTTAAAGCCTGAAGTATATTGTCCTGTAAACAATTCTTGTCGTGAGATATCTGAAATTCTTGTGGTTACTGTTGTGGTTGACCGACTCGCAAAGATTCCAACCCCATTATTAATGTTTGTATACTCTGGTCTAACTTGGGCTAAACCATCCAATGGTCCGTATATGAAGGTATACTGATTAAAAACAACATCAACAGCCGTAACATAAACGATGATATTGTCAGTCAGATCAACAATCTTCTTGTTTGAGTTTTTGGGAACCAAGGATGAAAGGCTTCTGTAAAAATTCTCACCGTCATAGATGACACCAAATTGTTCATTCTTCAATTCAGAATTCACAACTCCACCAACAGGTATCTCAACCGTTCTGGGAATATTATTTCCATTTACCACTTCCGTATACTTGAAGAATATCTTCACCTCAACTTCGGCAATATTCGAGTTCAGGTTCATTAAGAACTCATAATCCTGATAGGTAAGTCCACCACCGATCTGTCTAACAAAGGACACCGGTCTTCTATTGCTGTTATTGTCAAACCCTGGTCTAGTTACAGGTACACTTTCCAAAGCAGTAATACTTGATGTAGTTTGCTTGCCATCGGATTGAGTAACATACAAGTCGTATTTAGCACTCTCCTTTCTCAATGGTTGATTTGTATAAAAAACAATGTTCTTTTCAGTGGAGAAGACTCCAGGATCTTTCGGGACCTCCCTAGGCTGTAGTACAAAAGTGTCTTTCCTATCCGGTCTGATCAATCGAACATCCAAACCCTCATAGAATAGGTTGTCTGCATCCTTGGCCAGATCAATGGCATTTTCTCCGTCCTTGAGAAAGGCCTTGTTCACCTTCACATATTGAACAGAATCATAAACATTCAACAATGAATAAACAACCGTAGTATCTTCAAAGTCTGCACTTAGATCAACCTCATTGTCGCAGGCAAAAAGGGTAAGGCCCAAGGCGATAATTAATAGTCTCAAGATTTTTTGCATGGCGTCAAAATTAATGATTTATTAAGGTCAACACTTATTTGTAGATTTGCTGACACTTTGAAAGTTAAAAATGTCTACTTCTAAAAAAGGTTCGCCAAAGAGAATTACTACTCACGTTCTTCAGGAGATGAAGAATAAAGGGGTTAAGATCTCCATGCTTACTGCCTATGATTATTCCATGGCGGGCATAGTAGACGCAGCCGGTGTTGATGTAATTCTGGTTGGCGACTCGGCATCCAATGTAATGGCCGGACATGAAACAACACTTCCCATTACATTAGACCAAATGATCTATCATGCTTCTTCTGTTGTAAGAGCAATCAATAGATCTTTGGTTGTTGTTGATCTTCCTTTCGGCGCCTATCAAGGAAATTCAAAAGAAGCACTTACCTCTTCTATTAGGATTATGAAAGAGTCTGGAGCGCATGCCGTAAAACTTGAAGGAGGCAGTGAGATTGTTGAATCGATCGAAAGGATCCTTTCTGCCGGTATTCCTGTAATGGGACATTTAGGCCTCACCCCGCAATCAATTTATAAGTTTGGCACATATGTAGTTAGGGCAAAAGAAACCGAAGAAGCCAAGAAATTGATCGAAGACGCCAAGGCACTTGAAGAAGCAGGATGCTTCGCAATAGTGCTAGAGAAAATACCGGCAAAACTAGCACAGAAAGTAGCTGAAACTGTTAAAATTCCTGTTATTGGAATTGGAGCCGGTGGTGATGTTGACGGACAAGTATTAGTTATTCACGATATGTTGGGAATAACTCAAGAATTCAGCCCTCGTTTCCTAAGAAGATACAACGATCTTTATTCAAGTATTAAGTCTTCTGTAGAAAACTACATTGAAGATGTTAAGTCAGGGGATTTTCCAAATGAAAAAGAGCAGTATTAAGAGGTCTTTCAAAATATCTTTTGTCTTGATCGTATGGCTTTGCATTACTTCAGGAACTGCTTATGCCCAATACATTGAGGAGAACCCTATCAATAAGGCAACTGCTGATAGGATGTTGGAAATCGGCAATTATCAAGAAGCCGTGAGGATCTTTTCAGAGTTATTGGATGAAGACAAAGAAAACTTAGAATATCAATTCAAGCTTGGGAAAGCATACAACTATTCCAATATCGATCATGCCAAAGGATTAAAATTACTGGCTAAGTTAAATGAGCATCCCGATAAACCTGAAGGAACCTTATTTGAACTCGGCGTTGCTTATCATAAGAATTATGCTTTTGAAGAAGCTCATAAAGTATTTGACAAGCTGGAAGCTTCTACAGAAGATCCTGAAGAAAAGAAAAAATATAGAGAGTGGGCGGATATGGCCTACAGAGCAAGAGATATGGTTGCTGACCCTGTGAAGGTGAAGCTTGAGAACCTAGGTAAAGACATCAATTCAGAAGCACCTGATTATCTTCCTTTCGTTGAGACTGATGAATCATCTATCTTCTTCACAACCAGAAGAGATGGGGTTGTAGGAAATCTCTATTCTTATCAAGGTTATAGAACAGCAGATATATATGTAGCCAAGCATCGTGGAAATGATTATAGCAGAGCTAGATCAGTTGGAAGTCCAAACACTTATGGCAATGAATATACTGCAGGAAGAGCCGAGAATGGAGAATACATCTTGTATTCTGTAGATAGTGAGGACAACTATAGCGACATTTATGTAAGTGAAAAGGGAAGGCGATCTTTTATGCCTCCTAAAGAACTAGACTCCAAGGAAGTCAATCAAAAATCTTCTAAAGAAACAGGAGCAGCTATCACCAATGATGGAAAAAAGATCTATTTCAGTAGCGATAGAGAAGGCGGACAAGGTGGTTTTGATATATGGGTGCTAAGAAGATTGCCAACCGGCGCTTGGGCTGAACCACAAAATCTTGGTCCACCAATTAATACACCTGGTGATGAACTATACCCTTTCTTGAGAGGAAATGAATCCTTATTGTATTTCAGCTCAGACGGACATCCAGGTATGGGTGGGAAAGACCTTTTTATTTCTCAGAAGGATGAGATTTCGGAAAATTGGGGCAAGCCAAAGAATATGGGCTATCCAATTAACACCCCTGATGATGACTTGAGCATTTGTTATGCTTCTCATTCTAGATATGCCTATATCGGAACCAAGCGAGATGACAGTTATGGGGATCTGGATATTTACAGATTGGTCTTCAACAATATTAGTCCCGAATACACTTTGCTGAATGGTTATGTAATGAACCCTGATTCATCCGTGATCGAGACAGATGTGTTGATCGAAATCTTCGAAGCACAGTCAGGTGTGCTTTATGGTTCTTACTTGATGAACATGAAGACCGGTCGATACAATGCCATTCTTCCACCAGGCAAGTATCTCATTGAGATCATAGATACTTACGGTTATCAAAACTTTTCTGCTGAAATAACACTCCTAAGTAAAAATGACTTCACCCCAAATAAAAGGGTTGACATCGTGCTCAGAAAGGATTCAGATGAGAAAGCACCTGAACTGAATACTACCATAGAACCTAAGAAAATTGAGTAAGAATGGGGCAAAAGCTCACCGTTCTATTTGAAGACAATCACCTTCTTGCAGTTCTAAAACCCTCGGGAATTTTAAGTCAGGGCGACAGAACAGGAGACTTGCCAATTACCGAATTAGCCAAAGACTATCTGGTTAAAAAATACAATAAGAGCGGAGAAGCATATATTGGCTTACCACATCGATTAGACCGACCCACCTCCGGTATCTTATTATTGGCAAAGACCTCCAAGGCTCTTAGTCGATTGAATCAGATGTTTCAAGAACACAAAGTGCAAAAGACCTACTGGGCAATTGTTGGCAATCAGCCAAAACAAAAGAAAGCTCACTTAAGGCATTACCTCTTAAGGAACCCTCAGAAGAACAGATCAGATGCCCATTTGAAAGAAGTTAAAGGGTCTAAACTTGCCGAACTGGATTACGAATTGATCTTGACCTTAGAGAATTATTACCTATTGGAAGTTCTACCTAAAAGTGGCAGGCACCATCAGATCAGATCGCAGCTTTCTGCCATTGGCTGCCCAATAAAAGGTGACTTAAAATATGGTTCACCCCGCTCTAATAAAGGAGCATCAATTAGTCTGCATGCAAGAAGCATTGTGTTCGAGCACCCGGTAAAAAAAGAGATGCTAAAGATCAACTGCCCTGCACCTATGGAAGATACGATATGGCAGATCTGCAACCAAAAATTCAAAGAGCCAAACTTCATCTGGCTTTAACAATAAAAAAATGCAAATACATGCCTATTAAGCGTTCTTTTAGAAATGAGCTTTGTATATATTTGTATAGAACTGAACCCTAAAAAGAAAGACTATGTCTACAGAGATTGAACAACTAAGTAAGGAAGATAGAGACATCATTTTAAAGGCTCCTGCAGTTGTTGCAATATTGGCTGCAATATCAGATGACGGAGAGGTTAGCAAGCATGAAAAGAGTGAATCTATAAAACTTTCACACTTGAGGACTTATACCTCTGACCCATTATTGCATAACTATTATTCAGAAGCGGAAAAAGTCTTTGAAGAGAATTTTGATTCCATCATGGCAGCCTTGCCGTCTGAGTGGAAGGACAAAGAAGATTTTCTGGAGAAAGAATTAGTTCAGCTTAGAACAGTTTTACCAAAGGTCAACGATGTTTATGCAAGGGAGCTTGTAAATAGCTTGAAGTCATTTGCAAAACATGTATTCAAATCCAATGCTAGCTTCTTAGATTATTTTGTTCTGCCCGTATTCATGAACAAAGTAGAAAAGGAAAGCTTTGACCCCACGATTGATTAATGAAAAGACTCTACATCATCAGACATGCAAAGTCAAGCCGGGATGACCCCGTGCTTAAAGATGTAGATCGTCCATTAAACAATAGAGGAAGAAGGGATGCGCCAAAAATGGCTGCCATTTTCAAGCAAGAATTTGGCAAACCGGACAGTATGATCAGCAGTCCTGCTGTAAGAGCTTTTACTACCTGCAAGATCTTTTCAGAGGAATTGAACTACCCCATCAATGCAATTACGATCAATGAAGATATTTATGGAGCCTCTGTCGATAGCATGCTCCGTATGATCAACCGATTTGATAATAAATGGGACTCAGTCTGCCTCTTTGGCCACAATCCGACTTTCACCTACCTTGCTGAACAACTTGCAGATATCAATATTGGCAATCTTCCTACATGCGGAATCGTAGGAATAGAGTTCGGAGTTGAAATTTGGGCAGCTGTGAGTCTAAATAGTGGAGACCAGTTCTATTATGATTATCCTAAGAACCACCGCATTTAGTAGATCTTTCTGATCCAACCGAACTTATCTTCAATAGTTCCTCTTTTGATCGCTTCTAAATGGGATTTCGCTTTCAAGGCAAATTCCCAATCATTAAAATCAGTGAGATGATAATCCTCCCCCCTGTAGCCTATTCTTGAAATGGGGGCAATTGTAGCTGCAGTTCCAACTCCAAAGGCCTCTTTGAGCTTTCCATCTTTATGGGCATTTATTACCTCCTCAACCGACAC
>JAUIGQ010000124.1 GCA_030429925.1 Bacteroidia bacterium
CACGCCTTTTTGGAGGCCATGCCGGTAGAGCATTTTGAAAGTGAAGTTCACCAGCACTCCTTATTGTTTGGACTGGTTGTGCATAAAGCACCCATTTCTTTTATCCTTGCCACTCTATTATTCGGCTATCAGCTGAAGAGGATCTATGTGATCTTTGGAATTATAGTGTTCTCTTTATCAGCGCCATTGGGAGTTTGGATTGGCAGTGAAATGATCATTGATCAGACTGTTTTTTCCAGGATCTTAGCTTTATCAGCAGGTATTATCCTTCATCTCTCTACCACCATTTTATTAGAAAGTAGTGAGGAGCATAAGATCAAGATCAGAAAGTTAGTTCCAATGATCATAGGTGCTTTGCTTGCACTTATTACACTATTTTGATCAGATGGATTTAGCCTTTTCCCAATAATGATCCATTTCTTCCAGACTCATCTCCCCTAGTTTCTTCCCATCCTTTCTAGACTCACTCTCTAAATACTGGAATCTTTTGATGAACTTTTTATTGGTCCTTTCCAAGGCATCCTCCGGATTGACCCCAATAAATCTAGCATAGTTGATGAGTGAAAAGAGTACATCTCCAAATTCTGCTTCGATCTTTGAGTTATTCTCTTCAATACCTTTTTCCTCTTCTTCCTTTAACTCTGAAAGCTCTTCCATTACCTTCTCATATACCTGAGTTTTATTGTCCCAATCAAACCCTACTCCTCTTGCCTTATCTTGTATTCTAATTGCCTTTACCAAGGCAGGAAGCGATTTTGGAACTCCCTCTAAAACAGACTTTTTCCCCTTTCCTTCCTTCAATTTGATCTTCTCCCAATTGCTCTTTACTTCCTCTTCATCAGCAACTTCAACATCTCCATAGATATGCGGATGTCTATGGATCAGCTTTTCACATATTGCATTGAGTACATCTGCAACATCAAAAGCTTGCTTCTCCTCTCCAATTTTAGAGTAAAATACCATATGCAACATAAGGTCACCCAGCTCCTTCTTAACTTCTTCCAGATCTCCTTCAATAATGGCATCTGAAAGCTCATAAGTTTCTTCTATGGTCAGATGGCGCAAGGTTTCCATGGTCTGTTTTCTATCCCAAGGACATTTTTCCCTCAGGTCGTCCATGATCTTGAGCAATCTCTCAAAGGCTTTCAACTTTTCTTGCATCTGCTATCTTTTTTGACAAAAGTATACTATCTATAGATGAAAAAAAGCCTCTGCATCAATACTTTTGTTAGATGCACAAAAGCTTCTGCATCCTTCTCTCCTTTCTGATCCTGGGCAACCTAATTAAAGCTCAAGAGGTGCCTGCTTCACCATGGAGACTTGGATTGAAATATGGGAAGGGGTTCATGATCACTCATAGTCCGATCATGGAGTACGTTAGCGAACAACATTTTTCCAAAAGCGAATTAATACTTGAGAAAAGGTTGAATGGCACAAAAGAGTGGCATGACAGATATGGCTATCCATATGCAGGAATGAGTATTTCCCATTTCAACTTTGACAAGAAAGAGTTCTTCGGTGAAGCCATTTCACTTTCTCCCTATTATTCCTTCTCCATTGTGAATGGTCAGAAGCTTGATCTAAGACTTAGAACAACCGTTGGAGCCGGCTGGATAGAGAAGACCTTTGACCTTGAAGAGAATCATAAGAATGTTGCCATTGGGAGTCAGCTCAATTTATTCTTTGGAGTTTTAATGGAGATGAATTATCACCCTTCAGATGAGTGGGGGTTTAGTATGGGGATTAATTATTCTCATTTCAGTAATACAGGTTTCCAAAATCCAAATCTTGGAATCAACCTACCCACTATTGAGCTGGGAATCGTACATCAATTTGGCAAGGATGCGGAATTGATCAAAGAGGCCCAACTTCCCGAAACGAAGAAAGAAGAGAACATCCTTTTCAACTTTAGATGGGCCAATGGCATTAGCGATAACTATCCGGTAGGGGGTCCAAAATTCCTAGCCTCTGCAATGAGCTTTGAAGTGGAAAAGGAAATGAATCAAAAATCGAATTTGGGGATGGGACTGGACTTTTACTACAACCCTGCTCAGAAAAGTAAACTTGCACAAGATTCAATTTATATTGACAGTGGCTGGGAGAATCTTCAATTGGGCATATCAGCTCACCATCTTATGAAGTTTGGAAAATTTGGTTGTGGGATCAAAGCCGGTTTTTATCTTAAAAAAGAGGACGACGATCTCAGAAATATTTACACAGAGGTATACGGACAACATCCTATTTGGAAAGATCTAAGTGCATTTTTCTCTCTCAAGACCCACCTGGCTCGTGCTGAATACTCCTTATTAGGTATCAAATATCGATTGAAATGAACAAGCTCTTCCCAGCATATCTACTCTTGATCGTATTGCTTTTTGCAGGATGCGAGAAAGAAAATATGGGAGACTGTTTCAAGTCGACAGGCAAAACCGTTAGGGAAAGCAGAGCTGTGGAAAGATTCTCAACTATTGAGATCGATGACCGGATCAATCTATACATTACTTATTCCAATGAAAGGAGTCTTGAAGTGGAAGCCGGAGAAAACCTTCAAGAATTTATTCGCACAGAAGTAAAGAATGGAACATTATGGATAGAGAACGATAATAGATGCAATTGGGTACGCAGTTATAAGAAGGATATCAATGTGTACTTAAGCACCAATGAACTAACCGAATTGATCTACAGAGGCTCAGGGAATGTTGAGTATACCAACCTATTCAAGACTGAACGCTTCAATCTAGACATGTGGAGAGCAAGCGGCAATGTCTATCTTCAGTTAGATTGTCCGAATATTGAATTAAAGAGCCATACCGGTCCTGTTGACCTGCAGTGCAGAGGATTTGGGAATAAACTGGTTGCCTACACCAATGGTCTCGGCAAGATGAACACTACCCATCTAATTGCCAAAGACGTTTTGGCTGTGAATGCTAATTCCGGTCAATTGAGCGTTCGTTCAGATAGTATATTGAATGCGAACATTGATGGAAATGGGGATATCCTCTACTCAGGCAATCCTTCCATAGAACTAAAGGATAATGGGAAGGGAGATTTGATTGAGATCAACTAGATATGTTTAAATTTGCAGAAGAAAAAAAGAAGATAAGATGAAGGTTATTTTATTGGCTATCGGACTACTTGCTATTGGATTCATGGGGATTGCCGTGAAGATCTTGTTAAAGAAGAACGGAAAGTTCGCCGGAACTTGCGCTAGTAATAACCCAATGCTGAATGAGGATGGTGCTCCATGCAGCTTTTGCGGCGCCATGCCTGATGAACAATGTCAAAAAGAGGATTAGTCTCCTTCCTTCCTATACTCAATCCTTTCACTTAAGCCAGGGCTTGAATAAAATCCATAGTCACCATTGTCCATAGCATAGACTAGGAACACCTCATCTTGATCATTATTCTTAAGATACTCATAAGCTTTCTCATAACCCATAACCATAAAAGCAGTTGCTAGGGCATCAGCTCGGTAAGATGAACTACTGATAACTGTTGCACTCAACAAATTATGCCTAACAGGGTAGCCGGACTCAGGATCGATGGTATGGGAGTATTTCTGACCATCTTTCTCGTAAAACTTTCTGTAATTTCCTGAAGTAGCCATTGCTTTATCGGTCAAGCTGATCACGGCCACTAATTTTCTATCCTCATTTCCTTCGATAGGTTTATCAATTCCGATCCGCCATTCTGAGGAGTCCGGTTTCAATCCACTCACTGTGATCTCTCCGCCCAATTCAACATAATAATCAGTAATTCCCAAACTACTCAGATGCATAGCTAACAAGTCAACAGAATACCCTTGAGCTATGGCATTGAAATTCAATTTTGATCGCTTATCGATCAGGTAGGCTTGAACATCATCCAAATATAATTTATCGAATCCTTTTAAGCCCAAGAGACTGTCTACTTTCAGACTATCCATTTCTTCTGCATTGGAAAACCCCCAACCCCATGCTTTGATAAGAGGGCCGATAGTAGGGTCAAATGCTCCCATGGTTTCAGCAGAAATTGACTTTGAATACTCCACCATTTCTGTAAAAAGTCGGTCGGGTACAATAGTGTCTCCTCTATTAAAAGCAGTGATCAATGAAGTAGTATCATAGGTGGAAAGTGAATGGTCAATGGCCTTCAATAGACTATCTATCTCTCTTGGTAAGCTTTCGATCTTTTGTCCCACATACTTGATAGTATATGTGGTACCTTGTGCCTCACCTTGGATCATCAGCACTTCAGCTTGAGATTTCGGTTCAGTTTTGCAAGAAGAGAAGAATGCTAAAAAAAGCAATATCAAGAAAGAAGGTCTAACAACTGTTTTCAATTTCACTTTGACTTTAAGTACTCTCAACTCTAAATACTTCAGGCACTTTGTATGATCTCCCATGTATGATCTCCCAAAAGACGAGCAGTGGCAATGAATTTATCATATTTCGACTTATTGCCCCATTCATTCGGTCCGATCATGGAGAGAACCTTCTTGCCCTCATTTTCATACAGATGATAAATATGACCTGTAAGAGGCTTGAAGCCCATTTCAGCAGTGTAGATCTCTTCGGAAAGGGCCACCCTTTGCTTTAGCTCGTTTGCCTGCTTCACAAGCAGTTCCAGCTGATCGTGGATCTGCTTCATTTGTCGGTTGGTTTGATCAACCATTGCAGCCATTGCCTTATTCTTGATGCGATCCTTATCGTCGGGAAAGATCAATGCACTGCCAACATTGTGGGCATAAGGCAGATTGTGAGGGTTCTCTGTAATCTTATCCTCATCAATAGGGTTGTATCCTTTTTTATCTTTGCTCATGAGGTCTTTTATCCCGCCCAATTCTCTTCTCTTGTAAAAACAGGCTTATCGTCTTTACTAAGATCGGCATTAAATCTATATCCTTCAAGATCAAACCCTTTGAGCTCTTCCGGGTCTGAGATCCTATTGGTGATCAAGTATCTGCTCATTAGTCCTCTCGCCTTCTTGCCATAGAACGACATGAACTTGTACTTTCCATTTTTGGCGTCCATGAATTGTGGACTGATGATCCTGCCTTTGATCTTCTTTGCATCTATCACCTTAAAATATTCATTGGAAGCCAAATTGATCACTATATCATCTTTATGATCCTTCAATAGTTTGTTGATAGACTTGGTAAGCTCATCTCCCCAAAACTCATAAAGGTTCTTTTTTCTTCCCACTTTCAATTGAGTACCCATTTCAAGGCGATATGGCTCTATTACGTCTTTTGGACGAAGAATTCCATACAATCCGGAAAGGATAAGCATATGACCCTGTGCGTATTCAATATCATTTGCATCTAATTCAGTTAGTGCTTGCAGGCCTAGATAAACATCTCCCTTAAAGGCATAAATGGCCTGTCGACTCTTGTCTGAGTGCTTTTCCACTCCTTCCCATTCTTGATATCGATCAGCATTCAGATCTGCAAGGTCTTGACTGATCGACATCATCTCTTTTAGTTTCTTCTTCGAGAGTGTTTTTAGCTTTTTGATCAGCTTCTCTGAACTTTCCAACTTCTGGGGTATAGTATGATCATCTATGGGCAATTCACTTTCAAAATCAAGCGATTTGGCCGGTGAAAGTAAGTGTATCATAACATCTATCTAACAAGAAGAGGGAAGCAAAACTTCCCTCTCATATTCTACTTAACAAATCTTATTTCTTGCTCCAAGCAGCAATATTCTCTTTGTTCATTTTAACGTATGGTTCGTAATCAGCAGCAGTTGCTAGTTCCAACGATCTATTGGCAGCTTTAATTGCTTCTTTTGTTTCTCCCAATTTGTGATAGATCAAACTCAAGGTATATACATTCCAGAATTTCTCTTCTATCTCTACTGATTTCTTAGACCACATTAATGCTTGCTTAAGGTCGATCTCATTGTTCAGATAATAACGGGCACTGCTATTATATGCACTGTAATTACCTTCCAACTCTTTCATTTTAGCTTCGATATTCTTCTTAGCTTGCTCAAGAGCTGCAACTTTGATAGGAATGCTCAAGTGAACATTCTCCCACTCCAACACTAGTACTGCAGACTCATCTCTTAGCTTGTCGAAATAGAAAAGCATACTTTCTCTCTTTTGAACTAGATTCTCAGGCTTGATCTCTGCAGACAATACATTCTTTTCAGCATCGTATGAGTTCTCAGTTGCTTTGGTATCTGAATTTAGGTGGAATTTCCACATTTCTTTACCTGGTATAGTAAAGATGGAATAAGTTCCTGCCTTTACATCCTTTCCTGCAATGTTCACATCCGTGTTAAATTCGATCTTTGTTGCGGCATTGGCTCCTGTTCTCCATACTTCCCCATAGGCTTCAAGGTCTCCAAAGATCACTCTATCCTTCACTCCGGGACGAGAATACATCACTGTAAAATCCGTTAAGCCAACTCTCTGCTCCACTTCAGCATAGGGAGATGGTGCAGGTAATTCTTGTGCATTCGTACTTAGAAAAAAACTGCCGATCAATGCGGCACTTAATATTGTTCTTTTGATCATGGTTGTATATTTATGTTTTCACAAACTTATGAATAGAAACTATCGAAAGCGGAAATAGTTTTGACAAAAAAGGACAGATGTCAATTTTTATCCAATTCGGTCCTTGATCTGATCAGAGAGAAGGTCACTGCTTCAAGTAAAGCACCTTTTTGGTTTCGAAAAAATCTTCTTCAAAAAACTCATTAATGTCAATAGAGCGAAGGCTTTTTTTGCTTTCCGCAATTTCCTCAGACAGATCGCCACCCTTAATAAAGAGCATTCCATTGGGCAAAGTTCCCATCTCACCTTTTCTAACTTTCCCTTTCACCCAGGGTAAGAAATTAGATAGTCTGGTTACTGCTCTGCTCACAATATAATCGAACTGTCCATTTACTTCTTCAGCTCTCTTTTGTTCGGCAAAGACATTCTTTAAGCCCAATTCATCTTTTACTGCATTCACCACCTTGATCTTCTTCCCAATGGAATCTACCAAGTGAAAATGGCATTCAGGAAAAAATATGGCTAGAGGAACTCCTGGAAATCCACCCCCGGTGCCCACATCCAGGATCCTTGCACCTTCCTTGAATTGGATCACCTTGGCAATTGCCAATGAATGAAGCAAATGCCTTATGTAGAATTCGTCCATATCCTTTCTGGAAACCACATTGATTTTTTGGTTCCAATCGGCATACAAATGCTTTAACCGAGAGAATCGATCGATCTGCTCTTCAGTGAGTTCGGGAAAATATTTTAAAATGATATCCAACTTTAGATAGAGGACTTACTTTTTCGGATCAGTTCTGACAAGAGGGCTCTAGCTCGGAACAATTGTGCTTTGACCGTTCCCAAAGGAATATCTCGCTCAGTAGCAATCTCTTCGTAAGACAGTTCCTTGAAATAGCGCATCTCTACGAGGCTTTGATAAGGTTCATCAAGCTTGGTTACGATCCCATTTGGTTTGGAGTTCTGTTCTGCATGAACATGCAGGTGAGCTTCCTGAGTCCGCCGTTCGGTCCCGCCTGCTTCTACCTGAAGGGGGTCGCGCCACCCGACGTGGAACTCGGCGAGATCTTCAACGCCGTGTGGCCGTTCATCGGTCTGCAGTTCATCGGCATCACCATCGTGCTGCTGTTCCCCGATCTTGCATTGTGGTTGCCACGCGCCGTGTTCGGTGCTGGTGATGGCTGAGGACGGCGGGATGCCGTCTCCATGCCGCCGGGCCCGCATCC
>JAUIGQ010000125.1 GCA_030429925.1 Bacteroidia bacterium
AGTATGGAAAACCCAATGCGACCAAGGAAGAGGTAATGGAAGCTGCCAAAAAAGCCAATGCCTTGGAGTTCATTAATTCATTTCCCGAGAAGTTTGAAACGGTTGTGGGAGAAAGAGGTGTTCAATTATCGGGTGGTCAAAGACAGCGCATTGCTATTGCAAGAGCAATTTTGAAGGATCCGAGAATCCTGATATTGGATGAAGCAACCTCCTCCCTTGACTCTCAATCGGAGAGATTGGTACAAGATGCACTGGACCAATTAATGAAAGGGAGAACTTCTTTGGTGATCGCTCACAGACTCTCCACTATCCAAAAGATGGTGAGATCGTGGAATCGGGGAGTCATGAAGAACTTCAGGCAAAAGGCGGATTATATACTCAGCTAAAAAGCTTGCAAATGGGACTGGATCAAGGGTGATAAACCCCACAGGCTATTCGATCTCTGCCATACATATCTTCGATCACTTCTACTTTTTCCAGCTTAAAATCCTTCATTAGCTTTTCCATCTCATCACCTTTGTCTTCATGGATCTCGAAATACACCCTACCTCCTTTCTTAATGATCCCAGGTAAGATCTCAAGGATCCTTTTATAAAATTGAAGGGCTTCTCCTTCCGGAGCTAATGCCACTAAAGGCTCAAACTCCACTACTTTTTTATCTAATGTATTTAATTCCTCTTTGAGCACATAGGGTGGATTGCTAACAATGATGTTGTATTTCTTATCGGGTTTTTCTTTCAAAATGTCCATTTGAAAAAGCTTGATATCAGCGCCTAGATTCTGAGCATTCTCATAAGCATTTTCCAATGCCTCTTCTGACACTTCGCATGCCTCAACTGATCTATACTCTCCTTCTAACTTCAATGTGATCGGAATGCAACCGCTGCCGGTGCCAATATCCAGGATACTTAGCTTTTTGTCGTCCTCCCTTTCAAGGATCAACTGACATAACTCTTCCGTTTCCGGTCGTGGTATCAATACCCTGCTATCCACTATGAATTCTCTACCAAAAAAGGTGGTCTTATGCAGGATATAGTCGATAGGCTCTCCCTTCTTCAAATGAGCCAAAGCGATCTTCACCCTTTCTTCTATCTCAGAGGCTACTTTCTTTTGAGCATTCAATACAGCTTCCACTCTATTGAGCTGAAGGTATTCTTCTATCAATCGATCAGTGATCTGTTGAGCCTCTCTCTCTTCATAGATCGACTCTAGCTCTTGCTTACACTTATCCTTTAGTTCGCGGACATTCATCAAGACCAATATATGATTTTATTCTACTTTTGACCCAATGATGGAGCAAGATATGATCTTCATGAAAAGGGCCCTTGAACTTGCCAAAAAAGGAATGTACAAGGTTGCCCCTAATCCAATGGTTGGAGCTGTAGTAGTGTACAATGGAAAGATCATAGGAGAAGGATTTCATCAAGAATACGGGAAGGCTCATGCAGAGGTAAATGCTATAAATGCTGTTAAGGATGAAGCTCTTCTTGCAGAATCATCCATTTATGTAAACCTGGAACCTTGCTCTCATCATGGAAAGACACCACCCTGTGCCGATCTGATCATTGAAAAGAAGATCAAAGAAGTAGTCATTGCCAATATAGATCCATCTGAGAAAGTTGGAGGGAAGGGCATCCAACGATTGATCGATCATGGTATTGAGGTGCGAACAGGAGTTTTAGAAAAAGAGGGAAAAGAACTTAACAAACGCTTTCTGAGCTTGCATGGTAAATTAAGACCTTATATCACCCTCAAATGGGCAGTGACCAAAGATGGTTTTATTGGTCGAGATCAAAATGACCCAGACAAAAGTGACAGTTGGATCACCAATGCCCTTTCCAAGCAATTGGTGCATCAATGGAGGGCAGAAGAAATGGGGATACTGGTTGGAAAGAATACTGCCTTGATGGACGACCCGGAGCTTACTTGCAGAGAATTCGAAGGAAGAAATCCGATTCGTTTTTTAATAGATCCCCAGTTAGAAGTTCCTACCACAGCAAAGATCTTTAACGAGCAGGCAAAAACAGTTGTGCTGAATAGGAACAAAGAGGAAAGCGGAGCAATAGATTACGTAAGATTCGCTTCAGATCCAAATGATGCTCTATTTGATTATTGTCTGAAGAATAACATTCACTCTTTATTAGTGGAAGGAGGAGCAGATACTCTGCAAAGGTTCATCGACCAAGGATTATGGGATGAAGCAAGGGTTTTTGTTGGTGAGAAGGAATTCAAAAAAGGGATCCAAGGACCGGATCTAGAACTGGAACCCATTTCCAAAGAAAATATAAGAGGAGACCAACTCTTTTACTTTAAAAATCCCATGATTTGATCTACCTCGGTTTAAGTATCCTTTGCTCTTCCATCATCTTTCTGACCTTCAAGTCATTTTCTAAATACAAGGTGCATACCTACTCAGCCATTGTATTCAATTATATGATTGCCGGAGCAATAGGACTTTCAATAAACGGAAAGGTCTTGTCTAACCCGAGCATTCTTGATTCATCATGGATCCCCTACTCATTGGTCTTAGGTTGTGTTTTTATTATCCTCTTTAACATAATGGCCATCACTACTCAAAAGTTTGGTGCTTCAGTAGGGTCTATAGCTAACAAAATGGCATTGGTGATCCCCGTGATCTTTGCCGTGATCTATTATGGAGATAGCCTTAGTGTATTAAAGGTCATCGGGATCTTTTTGGCATTAGCGGGAATTCTACTTTCAACTCTTAAACCCAAGACACTTGATCAAAAGTTTCACAAAAGCGACCTCCTCTTCCCACTAATTCTTTTCATTGGCTCAGGTTGTATTGATACTTATGTGAAATATGTAGAAGAGTTTCTGCTCTCCAGTAGCGCCGATAAACAGCTTTTTGCCTCTGCTACCTTTACCACAGCCTTTCTAATCGGAGCCATTGTAATGATCATCAATAAGAAGAAAAGGGTTATCAGCGCTAAAAATTTATTGGCGGGAACTGTTCTGGGAACTGTAAACTTTGGTTCCATTTATTTTCTATTGGAAGCATTTGGTCAATCCAATCTGGAGAGTTCTGTGATTTTCCCCTTTAACAATGTGGGAGTGGTTTTGCTAACTGCCCAACTTTCCTATTTTCTCTTCAAGGAGCGATTTAGTCCCATGAACCTTATAGGCATTGCTCTTTCAGTTGTGTCAGTGGTACTAATTGCGATGGGTATATGAGCACACTGTACCAGATAAAGCAAAGGTCTGAAGGGGAGTTCCACGACAGAGGAAGCAAGTTCTTGGCTACCCTTACCGTTGTAAATAATGAAGAAGAGGCCCAACAGCAAATGGCTGAAATGCGGAAGAATCATCCAAAAGCCAATCACCTATGTTATGCCTATAGGATCTCTAAGTCGGACAAAATAATTGAGAACTTGAGTGATGATGGAGAGCCCACCCATTCAGCCGGTCAGCCGATCTTAAGACAATTGCAGGCTGAGAACCTTGTTAACACCCTTGCTATGGTCATTCGATACTTTGGAGGAGTAAAGTTAGGTGTAGGTGGATTAATGAAGGCTTATAAGAATTCCACCCAAGATGCTATTCAGAAGGCTAAATTGGTCGAGATCAAGGAGAAGAGGGAGATCCATCTTAAGGTCGCTTACTCAAAATGGGGAGATGTGCTTGCGATCTTAGACAAGGAAAATTTGGATTTCAGTAGTGAAAATCAAGCAGATCATGCGATCATCACACTTGAAGTAGAGCTTTCAAAGGAGGAAGAGATCAGAGGATTATTTGCAGCCTTGAACTTAGAGGAGCCTTAAGCCCTTTCTGCCAGTTCCAGCCAACGGTTGGTCTTTTCATCTATCTCATTCACCAACTGTCCTAATTTCTCCGAAACCTCCATCATTTCTTCATTAGAAAGCTGCTGCTCAGACAATTTCAGACTCAATTCATCTTTTAACCCTTCTAATTTTTCTATCTCCTTCTCCAGCTTGTTGTACTCTCTCCGCTCCATATAGCCGAGCTTTTTGGCTGAAGAATTAGTTATATTTTCTGAAATACTAGGCTCGGAGTCTTGACCCTTGCTTTTTGGCTCTTGCTTCTTTTCTTTATCCGTTTCTTTCTGCAGAAAGTTCAACAGCTGACTATAATTCCCCGGAAAATCTTTAATCTTCCCTTCTCCTTTAAAGTAGAAAACATGATCGCAGAGATGATCCATAAAGGCCCTGTCGTGAGAAACGATCAGCAAGCAACCCGGAAATTCCAATAGGAAATCTTCCAAGATGCGAATGGTTTTAATATCCAGATCGTTGGTGGGCTCATCCAGGATCAGGAAGTTGGGATTGGACATGAGAATAGTTAGCAGATACAATCTTTTCTTCTCTCCACCACTCAACTTTGATACTAGTGAATAATGTTGCTCTTTGGTGAACAGGAAGCGCTCCAATAACTGTGAGGCCGGCAATTTCCTACCTTTCTCAAGGGGAATGTACTCGGCAATATCCTTGATCACCTCAATGACCCTTTTGTCTTCTTTGATCTGCATACCGGACTGACTATAATAGCCGAATTTCACGGTTTCACCCTGTACCACTTTTCCTCCATCCAACTCTTCCATTCCCATGATGATCTTAAGGAAGGTACTTTTGCCAACGCCATTCTTACCGGCAATACCGATCTTCTCATGCCTCTTGAAAGTATAGGAGAAGTCGTCAAGTATATACAGATCACCAAAGCTCTTTCTGAGGTGGTGCATCTCAATAATCTTAGTACCCATCCGTTCAGATTTGATACTCAGCTTCAGATCATCTTCAGATCTTGATCTTTTTACTTCATCATGTAATTCATAGAATTGATCTTGACGAGCTTTGGATTTGGTTCCCCTAGCTTTGGGCATCCTTCTCATCCACTCGATCTCTCTTCTGTAGAGATTGCTCTTCTTTTCTAAAGTACTTGCTTCCAGCTGCTCTCTCTCTGCTTTTTTCTCCAGGAAATACTCATAATTACCATTGTACAAATATCCTTTCCCTCCATCTAGCTCTAGAATATGGTCACAAGTATTGTTTAAGAAATAGCGATCGTGAGTAATGAGAAAAAGAGTTATGGATTCTTGCGACAGATACTCTTCCAACCATTGGATCATCTGTATATCCAAATGGTTCGTTGGTTCATCTAAGAGCAACACATCCGGCTCATCAACGATCAACTTGATCAGGGCCAATCTTTTCTTTTGTCCCCCTGAACATTTAGAATAATCAGCATCCAGGGAGAGAGCATCCATTTCAAAGATGCTCAACAACTTGCTCAACTTGGCTTCATAGTCCCAGGCGTTGGTGGCATCCATCTTCTCCATTGCCTTTTGCAGTAGATCAGTGTTCTCAGAAATTGTTGCCTTATTGTACTCTTCTATTGCCTTCACTTGCTCTCCATGTCCTTGATAAAGGAATTCTTTTATGGAGGCTGTTTCAGAGCCAACAGGGTCTTGCTTGAGGTATGCAATATTCAACCCCTTTCTCCAATTGATCTCTCCATTGTCGGGCAATTCAGTGCCTTCCAAAAGCTTGAGCAAAGTAGTCTTGCCTTCTCCGTTCTTAGCCACCAAGGCCATTTTTTGACCTTTGTTCAAGCCAAAGCTTAGATCTGAGAACAATAGGCGAACACCGAAGCGCTTACTAATACTCTCAACTGAAAGATAATTCATGCTTAAAGTTCTCCCCCAACTCTTTCCAATCCTTTGGCAGCAAGCGTATAGTCGGGTTGTATTTGCAGTGCCTTTTTATAGTCAAGGGCTGCATTGTTCACATCCCCCATTAATTCGAAGGAATATCCCCTATTGTAATATGCTTGATAATACTTAGGGTCTACTTGAACCGCTTGATTAAAGTATTGAAGTGCCTCACTATACAATTTCAGATAGTACATATGAAGGTAACCCATATTGTAGTATGCCTCTCTGAAATCAGGATGTGCTTTGATCGCTTGAGTATAGGTTAACATGGCTTCATTCAACATATCGTGTTCTTGTTGGAACATTCCCTTTGCATATAAGGCATCTCTATCATTTGGACGAACATCCAAGGCATTGTTGAAGTAGTCGATAGCTATTGGGTCATCCAATTCAGAAAAAAGCAACCCAAGCTGAAGGTATCCATCATAGAAGTCTGGGTTTTGCTCAACAGCAGTCCTGAAGCTGCTAATAGCTTTAGCAGTATCTCTCATCTCCAGAAAGTTGTATGCCTTAATGAAGTAGGCTTTCTCATTGTATATATCATACTTTACCGCCAAGTCTGCATTTTCCAATGACTTCTTATTGTTCTTCCCGATTAAGAATACCTCTGCAATTCTCACATATAGATCTGACTCTTCAGGATGATGTTTCTTAGCTTTTTCCAAGATCCTCATTGAGGCATCTATTCTACCACCTCTGGTAAAAAGATCAGCCTGTGCCATGAGTGTTCTAAAATTTGTAGTATCCATCCTGTAGGCCCTATCGAGATCTTCAATGGCAGACTGCGTATCTCCGAATTCCAGATAGAGGTCAGATCTTTCTACATAGAGCTCAGGATTATTGATATCTTCTCTGATCTTCTGATTCACCAATTCCAGCAAGCTGTCTTGCTCAGGAGAGGTGGAATCATCATGTATCTTCTTTTCCTTGGAGCTTTCAGCTGTTGTCTTTTGATCTTCTTGAGCAGGTTTCTGCTCATTTTGACAGGCCATCAAAGTGATTGCATAGATAGCCAGTAATATGTAATTTTTTTTCATAAAAAAGCCCATGTTGAACATGGGCAAATTTATTGAATTGTAACCGATTGCTTATTCAGCTGCAGGTGTTTCCTTTAGCTTGTTCTCCAATTCATCCATCAAGTCCGGATTATCTTCTAAAAGAGCCTTCACAGCATCTCTTCCCTGACCGAGTTTTGTATCTCCATAAGAGAACCAACTTCCACTCTTCTTAATAATTCCGGCATCAACACAAAGATCTATGATCTCACCCGACTTAGAAATACCGATACCATACATAACATCGAATTCAGCTTTTCTAAATGGGGGAGCAACCTTGTTCTTTACGATCTTCACTTTCACTCGATTTCCACTTACATCTTCACCGTTCTTGATCTGAGAAGACCTTCTGATATCCAATCTAACAGAAGCGTAGAATTTTAGGGCATTACCACCGGTTGTGGTCTCGGGGTTTCCAAACATCACTCCGATCTTCTCTCGAAGCTGATTGATGAATATACAAGTACAACCGGTTCTGCTGATCGTTCCTGTAAGTTTTCTCAAGGCTTGAGACATCAATCTGGCTTGCAATCCCATTCTAGAATCGCCCATTTCTCCTTCTATTTCAGCCTTGGGAGTTAAAGCTGCTACTGAGTCGATAATGATCAAGTCAATAGCACCTGAGCGGATAAGATTATCGGCAATTTCCAAAGCCTGTTCACCATTATCTGGCTGAGAGATGAATAGGTTTTCTGTATCAACACCCAAATTCTTTGCATAGAACTGATCAAAGGCATGTTCTGCATCAATAAATGCAGCTATCCCCCCTTGCTTCTGCACCTCAGCAATGGCGTGAATTGCCAAGGTAGTCTTACCGGAAGACTCAGGTCCATAGATCTCGATCACTCTGCCTCTGGGATAGCCTCCTACCCCTAAGGCCATATCAAGAGCCACAGACCCGGTTGGAATTGCA
>JAUIGQ010000006.1 GCA_030429925.1 Bacteroidia bacterium
GTTGATGAATTACTCCATAAATAGGTGTAAGGCAAGGTTCCACCACTACCAATAGTGCTAACCCAACCATCAGAACCTCCATTACAACTAACATTGGCGCCTGTACTTGCTGTAGCAGTTAATGCAGCTGGTTCTATAACAGTGCCACTATTGGTAATGTTACATCCATTGTTATCGGTTACAGTTACTGTAAAAGTTCCTGCACCAACCCCTGTAATATTTTGCGTAGTTGCGGCATTACTCCATAAATAGGTGTAAGGAGGAGTTCCTCCTGAAGGAGTACTGCTTAAACCTCCATCTGTTGATCCGTTGCAAGTTGCATTACTATCAACTGTTACACCAACAGCCATTGAAGTAGGTTCTGTAATGGTCAATTGGTCAGTATCAGTACAGCCATTATTATCTGTAATGGTAACTGTATAGGTTCCTGCAGCTAAACCACTTGTAGTAGCTGTGATATCTGAATTACTCCAAGCATAGGTATAAGGAGAAGTGCCGCCTGTAGCAGAGGCCGTTGCGCCTCCATCAGAGAATCCATTGCAGCTTGCATTGCTGTCTAAGGCAATACTTGCCGCTAGAACTGAAGGCTCTAAAATGGTTACACTAGCTGAATCTGTACAGCCATTGGCATCTGTTAAGGTTACATAATAGGTCCCAGCTCCATAGCCAGTTATAAAGTCGGTTGTCTCTCCAGTGCTCCAACTAGAGGCATAAGGAGGTGTTCCACCTATAGCAGAACTTGAAGCCCCCCCATCGGTAAATCCATTACATGATGCGCTGCTATCTTGACTTGCTGCTGCAAAAAGTGAGCTTGGCTCTGTGATGACAGATGAGCTTACATCAGTACAACCGTTTGCATCGGTTATTGTAACTGTATAAGTTCCGGCAGCAACAGAAGAGATAGAAGCTGTTGTTGCTGAATTACTCCAAACATAAGTGTATGCTCCGGTTCCTCCACTTGCAGAAGCTGTGGCACCTCCATCAGAAAGTCCATTACAACTAACATTGCTATTTACAACAGTAGATGCGACAACCGCTGTTGGTTGAGTAATGGTTGCAGAATTGGTATTTGTACATCCATTCACATCAGTTACCGTTAGGGTGTATGTTCCCGCCGCTAATCCGGCAACCGTTGCAGTAGTTGGACCATGACTCCATGCATAGGTATAAGCTCCTGTTCCACCACTAGGAGTGGCAGAAATTCCTCCATCGTTAGATCCATTACAAGTGACATTAGAATCTACCACCAAAGCTATGGCAATTGCAGTTGGTTGGGTTATGGTTCTACTTGCTGTTCCTGTACAGCCGTTTGCATCACTAACTGTAACTGTATAGGTTCCGGCCGTTAAGGTGGTTATTGTATTGGCCGTTCCTGAATTACTCCAGTTATAGGTGTGTCCTCCTGTTCCTCCACTAGGCACTGCAATGATGCTTCCATCATTACCACCATTACAAGTTACATTGTTACCAAAGGTTATAACTGTAACTGCAGAAGGTTCAGTAACTGCCTGACTTGCTGTTTCCGTACAGCCCAGTGCATCAGTAATTGTCACGGTATAGGTTCCTGCAACAAGCCCGGTGATATTGGAATCAGTGTCCGTTGTGCTCCATAAGTAATTATAAGGAGCCGTTCCCCCTCCGCCAATCGCTGTTAAACCTCCACTAGCTTGTCCTGCACAAAGAGCATTACTATCTACATTGATCGTAACTGTTAGGGCCGGAGGTTCATTAATTAGAATTGATCCATAAGCCTCACAAGCATTTGCATCAGTTACAGTCACATCATATGAACCTGCTGATAATCCTGAACGAGTAACATTTGTTGAAGCATCATCCCACAGATATATATATGGCGGAGTTCCACCGGTTGGTCCCATAGTAACCGAGCCATTGGATCCTCCATTGCAGCTTACATCTATAATGGTTGAAACGGTTGCCAAGAAATTGGCTGGCTCAGTGATCGTAAAATCAATAGTGTCAGGAGTAGAGCAACCTCCATCAGTAATAATCACTGAATAACTTCCCGCTGTAAGATCAACTGCTCTTGAAGAATCGCTTCCGTTGGACCAGTTAAATGCGAATGTGCCTGAACCACCACTAACACTTACAGTTGCCGAAGTTGTACCACCAAAACAAGCTATGCTAGAATCCTCTGCGACGCTAGCAACTATTGGAGTTAAAATAAAGCTTCCACAAGTATCTATTACTTCTTCAGGACCTTCTATCAAGTTAGAGGTAAATCCTGTGTATCCAAAATTCAATAGAGTAGCATTCATTCCATTTCCTGAGCGGTCTGGAATGCTACCTATCTGTCCGGTATTATTTTGAGCAGCCCCACCTATATTAAAGTCTAGGTAGATTGAGAGTTGATCTGTATTTTGGTTGAAACAGTCCTTATATGCATACAGTTCTGACTCACAAAGTGGTCTTCTCCATATCCTGATCTCATCCAATGCTCCATTGAAATTGCTTCCTCCATTTCTATTTCCAATATTTAATGCATTTCCATTCGTTCCAAGGGTAAATGTTTTCTGTTCATTGACAACCAATGCATTGTCGAGGTATCCTTTTAAGGTATCACCATCATATACATATGCAATAAAGTGCCAATCAGTATCAGTGATCGGGATCTGTGAATTTATGTTTGGATCATCACCTGTATAATTATCTCCAAAGAACTCAACTTGATCATTGGTAAATTCATAAGCTACATCCCAGCCTCCCGTATTGAACCTGCTCAGAATTGCTTGGTTTCCTCCTGAATTATTTCTGGGTTTCATCCAAAATGATATGGTAAATGAATTACCTAGATCAAATAATCCGGAACCAGGTGCAAAGGCTCTATCATCAACACCATCAAAATCAAGGGCATTGTTGATCCCTTGTGCGAGAACAAATTCTGCTCTACCAACAACTGCTGTATCAGCAATTATATTACTTACAGAATTCCATTCTCGTTTACTTAGATTTGCTTGATTCCAAGATAAGTTACCATTGTTTCGATAGCCTAAAGCAGTTTCATAAGCTATAGCTGCACTCTTTGAATTTGGTTCATAATAGAATTCATACTTCCCTATCTCATCTGTATTAAAAACACCCCAATAATCGCTATCATACAAAGTATCAAGACCTGCAATGATCACTGTATCCATTGGTCTATCATTTACATAATATAAATGGTGTCCGTTAAATGAATTCAATGGGATGGTTCTGGCACCATCTCCATTTGGAACACTCACACTTATTGAGGCAGATGGATATTGATACCATGAAGTATCACCCAAGGCAGCACCAGACTCAACCCAATCGGTTGGTTCCATATTGAATAATGGAGCATTATTGCCACCGGCTAGATCATACAAGGTGTCACCTTGACTCTCATCAAATCTATAATATGATACAAGCTTGTTGATCGAGTCATGCTGAGACGTAAGCTTCCTACACATCCATGTTCTTAGTTGGGTAGTATCCATAGCTGTTCTCCAAATACGGATCTCATCCATGAATCCTCTATAGTTACCTACTCCGTTAGAAAGCCTTCCACCAAATAACAATGCATTAATGTTGGGGGTTCTTGAAGATGTTCCGGATGCATCTAGCTCACCATTGATATAGATCCTTGTAGTACTGCCTTCTCGACTAACAGCAAGGTGGTACCAAATATTTGGCGAAAGGATCGAATTTGAATATAATTGATCTATTTGACCACCAACATTAGAGTTACCTATAATGAATTGAACCTGTCCTGTATTTTCCAACCAAAGTCCTGCACCACCGGTTGAGGGATGCAAGCTACTAACTATTGCACTAAATATAGATAGGTCAGCGCTGTTCATCCAAGCTTCAATGGTGAAATCGCCGGTGACGAATTGATCTGTTACCGAACTTGCTAAGGCATACTCGCTACCTCCATCAAATTCTAAAGCGGTACCTGAACCTGCTAAACTTGGATAAGTGAGATTGGAAAAACCGATAACATACTCGGTACCACTTTGTCCGGGTATGGTTATTCTATTGTTATTTACATCTACAAATATTCTTGAGGTCACCTGTTGCCATGAACCATCAGATGCATCATCCCTTTTGAGCACTCTAATATTCTTCTCTTCTGCCGCAGCAGCAAAAGTTGGATTTCCGCTATAATCGATCTCAACATCATAAGTTCCACCATTGATCAGTTTGACTCCAAAGTATGAAGTAGTAACTGCAGAAGCAATATGAGAAGGAATAGATGAGAACGATGCGGTATCTTCAACTTTGTAAATTACCACAGCATCTGCAGGACCGTCAAAATTGGAAACCGTTATTGCCAATCCATTGTCCATAGACATATTAGCGGTTGCTATAGGTGAAGTATAGTTCATGGTATCACCTATATATGCACCGGATGTTTTCCATAGAGGTGAATTACCCAGTAAGCCATCTGCTCCTCCAGCTGCATCATAGGTATATGAACCACTACCTTCATTGAATTGATAATAGGAAACCAGCTGATTCAAATTCGGGTGTGTTTGGTCAACTTCTCTGAAGTTCCATGAATTGATCGTTGAAGAGCTTAAGTTGGTTTTCCAAATTCTGACTTCATCAATTTCACCATGGAAGGTATTAGTATATTGAGCTTGACGACCAATTAAGATGGAATCAGAATAAAAGCCACTGGTTGCAAACACATTAGCTGTGATTGTGCGAGGTGCTAAAATTCCATCAATGTAAATGGCCATGCCACTTATCGTTTCACTACCATCATAAATAAAGGCTAAGTGATGCCATTCTCCATCATTGATGGAGTCTATAGCTTCAATGCCCATTGGATTCATATTTTCATCTCTGATCGTGAATCTAGGTCGCCCATCTTGCATTAAGATTCGCAATTTCGCTGTACTGGAAGACTCAGAGTTCAAGATGTAGCTAAATCCACTAATACTAGTGGCTGGCTTTACCCAGCACTCAACCGTGATTGGATCGGTTGTGCGCGTATTTGCAAGGTCAGAATTAGTAGCAGTAACCATTTCTCCTGATGCAGCAAAACTTAATGAGTAACCTGCACCGGATAATGAATTATCAAGAGGGTTTGGCGCTCGTGCTAAAAGATATTCACCTGCTTTTTGATCAGCTATGGTGATCCAATTAGAGCTTTGATCAATATCGAAGACCCCTGAAACCGGCTTCCATCTGGATGCTTCTCCATTCTCTCTTCTCAGCACTCTGATCTGATCTTCATTACCGCTATTGAAATTAGCATTAGCCGAATAGTTGATATAGAGGTTGAACAAAGAATCTTGGAATGAGCGAGCACCAATATAATTGGTTGAATCTATGAAGCTTAAGTAATTGGGGTAAGAAGAGCCTGATGCCGTATCATTAACTGCATAGACAGAGAGTCCTCCCATTTGTTGTTGAATATTCTGAGTTCTTACTCCATTTCCTCCATAAACCGATTGAGAAATTCCTGTTGGTGGTGCATTGAAGAAAGCCGTATCGCCTAAATTAGCTCCTGAGCGGACCCAAGGACTTACAGCATCTGGGTCTGTATAAACACCATCTGAAACACCCATTAAGTCATAAACAGTATTTCCACTGTTGATATCATCCATTCGGTAATAGGCAACTAGGTTTCCAAAATCTGGATGGTTAGCATTGACTTTTTGGGTCATGTATTGTTGGATCGTAGCAGGACTCAGATCTGTATCCCAGATCCTTATTTCATCCAATTTTCCATTCCAATAATTGCAGTTACACCCTGTACCTTGCCTTCCAATAATTAAGCTCTGGTTTAAGCCATTATTGATGGTTGTATGTAAAGGATTGTTCGAGCTTCCAACAAATTCCCCATTAATATAAAAATCCGTTTGAATACCTTCTTGAACAACAATTGCCAAATGAGACCATTCTCCGATAGGCACTGTCCCTGCAGATGGACAGTTTAAGGAATTAGCATTACTCCAATATCCCAATTGATTCCCAGAGAAAAGAATCATTCCCCAACCATAATTGCCCTTTAATATGACATTCTGATTGATGCCCCCAACTTCTGGTTTTACCCATGCTTCTATGGTAATCTTAGAGGTTGGAACTTGAGAAGCATCATGTGGAATAACAATATGATCATTTGCTCCATCAAACAGAGCAGCATGCCCTGAACCTGCTTCTTCAGGATAACCTACGGCAGCAAATCCAACGACGTATTCGGTTCCACTTTGACCATTTATATATATGATATTATTCGTCTCATCAACATTGAAAAACCCTGTTGCAGCTTGCCAAGTACCATCTCGTCCATTCTCTCTTTTGAATACTCTGATCAAGTGCTTGAATAAAGATGAAGCAAAAACCGGATTATTGCTAAAATCAATGGAAACATTATAGGTTCCTCCTCCAAATAATTTTACGCCAAAATAAATGGTTGAATCCGGAGAGTTGGAGTTGAATGGGAAGGTAGAATTTTCAGCAGTATCGTTTACCAGATAGTACTGGCAACCAAAGGGTGAACCGGTGAATCCATTAACAGTTATCACATTACCGTTGGGCATGGTATCCTTGATCTCTGCCACCGGATATGCATATTTGGAATCATCACCAATTGCAGCTCCTGACAATTGCCAACTACCCACTGGATCCATATTGTTCATGAATCCCATATTTCCATTACCGGAAATATCTACAACTTGATTGCTGTTAACTTGATCAAAAGAATAATTCAATACCAAATTGCCAAAGCTTGGATGGGTATCTCTTATTTTTTTCGACATCCAACCTTGGATCTCACTTTCTGAAAGGTCAGTATCCCAAAGCCTGAACTCATCCATATAACCATAATGCTTAGGGCTTCCAACGTAATTTCCCAACCTCCATTGACCGTCAGCCGAAACAGCTGATTGAGTGGCTGTTGCATCCAATTCTCCATTCACATATAAATTAACGGTAGACCCGTCCCAGGTAAGGGCAATATGATACCAGCTCAGTGAATCCAATTCTGTGGATCCGAAAATATTATTGCCACCAATGAAGGTGGTTAATCTCTTATTGGTGTGAATGAACAGAAACCTTCTTCCGGTTCCACTTCCGTTATCTTGTCTTAAGAGAACTCTCTGACTAGAGAAGTCAAGAGGTCTGATCCACATTTCTGCAGTAAAGCTTTGGGTAGAGGGATCAGCGTAATACGGAAGGAACACATAGTCATCTACTCCATCGAAATAGAGGCAGTTTGCAGAACCTGATAAATTGGTCAAACCACCCAACATCCCGTTCTCATAATAATATAGGTCAGCATCTGTATAAGCAGCACAACCAGTGGAATCTGTTACTGTAAGCCAATATTTTCCAGAAGTCAATGCTGTTCTATTTGAATCTGTTGAAGCATCTCCCCAGCTAAAGGTGTAGGGTGGAAAACCTCCGCTGACAATTGGACTGATCTCTCCATCAGTGGCTCCTTGGGAAGAAGGATGGGTGAGGTCAAGCGAGATTTCTATTGAATCTGGTTCTTCAACGGTATAGGTCTTAACTGCCGTACATCCATCGTCATCTGTAACGGTAACTGTGTAAATACCTGCATTAATTCCTGATAAAGAATAGAAAGAACTACCCGTTGACCAATTGTAGCTATAAAAAGGTGATTCAGGATGATTTTCCCAACTTGATTCATTATTTATTCGTCTTCCAGCTGTTAAATTACTTCCTTGTTGATCTTGTACTTCATTATTTAACTGTGATTCTGCTGTCAATCTGGTTCTCGGACTTCCAGACTCGGATTCAGGCTCCTCCTGACCTCCGCCAAAATCAGAACCTCCCATGACAAAAGGGGATATCGCTCCATCGCCATATCCAAAACAACTTAAGTCTTGTACATCTTCGCGAAATTTAAATTCCAATCTAAAATTTTGTGGAACTCTAGATAGTCCGCATGTTGATCCATTTAATCCTCCCCAATTGGAGTTTCCAATTCCTGGACGAAGTATATTTCCATTGGAGCAACCACAACCATTTATAGATGTTGGATTAACAGAGAGGGTTACATTTTCATAAGGGTCACTGCATGGACCGGCATTACAAGGTTGAACATTCCAGTAATTTCCATTGCAATAAATAGAGACTGTATCTCTGTTGTAGATTGCATCAGCAATTAATTTAACCAATGAATCATCTGCACACAATAGAGCTGAAGGAAGCTCAGAGCCGGAGAGGATTACCTCCGTAAAATCAAAGAAGGAGGTATCTAAAGTTTCTGTAAAGAAGTACCAATTATCTTCTTGTTGATCTCCCGGGCAATAGAATTCATTTGGATCCATCCACTCATCGAAGATGATGCTTTCAAAAGCTATTGGAGCATTGTAGGGAGATATCACTAATTTTGAAGCTGAAGCGGCGCACCCATTGGAACTGCTAACCGTAAACGTATAGTTGCCTGGAGCAAGATTTGAGTTGAGAAGTGTACTTACCGCATTGTCCCATCCATAGGTCAAAGTCTGTTTTTCAGTGATCTTCCAATCAAAAAAGTGGTAATAGCCTCCATTGTTATTACCGGATTCCTTAATCACCAAACCACCACCTGGAGAGGTATAAGGAAATTCAGACTCAGATGACAAGGATCTATACATAGAAACTGTTGATCCACTTTCATCCATTAAATAATCTGTTCCGGAAGGTAAGGTGAAGCCTACTGGAACTTTAACAGGAGTGCCCATTCCAGAAACTGTAACCGGTTTTGAAAATAATAGTGCGTTAGAACTATTCCTGATCTCTAGATTGAAAGTATGGCTTCCATTAGGATAAACAGTTACCGTATCTATTCGAATACTATCGGCTAACACATCAAAGCGAAGTCCGAAACCTCCGAGAGATGCTCCTGCAGAAACAGGAGTCTCCATCCCAACAGATAGATCAGAGATCTCAGCCCCATTAACGAACACTGCATTTAGCTCACCTGCTGGAGTATCATAGCAAATGTTATCTTGCTCTACATCTATAGAGAAGTTGATCGCGCTTGGTTCTTTAACTTCAACACTTGCTGTCTCAAATGCGAAACAACCGTTCACATCAGTCATGGTCACTGTATAGGTCCCAGCAGATAGTCCTGAAACAACAGGGCCATTTGAACCATTCGACCAATTAAAGCTCACTGTAGGCGTAACTTCAATTTCCCAATCGTAAAATAAATAGTAGTAATTATTATAGGTACTCGTAGTGATAACAAGTTCCCCTTTAGAACTAGAGTAAGGAAAGTTTGATCCACTTGCATTTCTGTAAAGACTTGTAACATTCGTACCAACTGCATCCATTTTATAGTCAGTACCAGGGGGTAATTTAAAGTCGACATCCAATACCCTGGCAGCTCCTACATCCCCAACAACAGCTGTAGTATCTTCATATAAGACAACATTTGAAGAGTTTAACACTCTAACAACAATATTACCGGTGCCCGTTGAATAGACAGTAACCTTCTTAATAGTTACTGTATCCGTTACCACATTAAATATCAAGCCATCAGGGTAACCTGAATATGCTCCTCCTCCGGCATTGGAAATCTTTCCAATTCCCGATTCAATATAGGAGCTTCCGGAAACTGATGCCTCAACAATAGCATCCGAGGCGCCATTGCAAGATGCATTTGCAACAACATTGGCATCTAATTCAAAAGCACAAGTAGCGGGAGAGGTGGAAGCGTCAAAAATATTATATACCCTTGCGTGACCGGAATTAGATCCATTGACCCCATCATTCCAAATAGCACCTCCGGCAATGGTATACAATCCTGGCATACTGACCGAAGTTCCAAATGCATCTCCTGATGCTTCAGCATCAATATCTACACCTCTCTGAACCCAAGACATGCCATCCCACTGAAAAAGTCTGAGATGTCCATTACTAGAGCCTGTGCCATCAGGCCCTCGGTTATATCTTGCTCCAACAAGCATATTATCAGCATCATACATGCTAATAGAAAATCCGAATTGATCATTTGCGGCCTCCCCATCCAGATCACTTCCCTTTTGGACCCAAGCAGCGCCGGTCCAATAAAATACTCTAACATGACCGGAACTAAAACCATTGCCATCATTATCATAAGCTCCAATAGCAACTGTATTCGCATCCGGCATGCTAACAGTTGCAGATTTATCGTTTGCGGCTTCTCCATCGATATCACTTCCTTTTTGTATCCATGCAGCGCCACTCCAATAGTAAATCCTTACATGACCAGAAGCATTACCATTTCCATCATTTCCATCTGCACCAATAGCAATCGTATTGGCATCCGGCATACTTACTGATCTTCCTGATGCATCCGATGCAAGTTCACCATCGATATCAGCTCCTTTTTGAATCCAAGCTGAGCCATTCCAATAATAAACTCTTGCATGACCAGCTGCTGATCCATTCCCATCATTTCCTGGAGCACCAACACCTAGGGTATTAGCATCCGGCATACTAACCGAATATCCAAAATTATCGTTGGAAGCTTCTCCATTTATATCGGCACCTTTCTGCACCCAGGCACTGCCATTCCATCTGTAAACTCTTACATGACCGGAATTACTTCCACCTCCATCATTTATATAAGCTCCAATTGCAACTGTATTGGCATCAGGCATGCTAACTGAAAATCCGGAATAATCCGAAGCGGTTTCTCCATCTATATCAGCACCTTTCTGCACCCAATCATTTCCGTCCCAACTGAAAACGCGAACATGACCTGATGCACTTCCATTTCCATCATTTAAATAGCCACCAACAGCAATGGTTAGAGAGTCAGGCATACTAACAGATCGGCCGAAATTATCATTTGCAGCTTCTCCATCGAGGTCTGATCCTACTTTGATAAATCCAACTTGGGATTGAAGAAATGCAGGAAAAAGTAGTAGGATAGAGGTAGCAATAAGACCTCTAATTACCTTAGAAACAGTGGTTAGTAGCATTCTTAATAGTAGTTAGTAGAGCAATACCAAAGTAACAAAAATATCATAAAACCTACGACTGTAGAGAAAGTCGTCGGATTTTTTGCCAATTTAATATAGAATTAACTCTAGTTCATCGAAAATTTATTCAGAATTAAACTCTTCCAGTTTGATGTCTGCAAGCATTAAATCTTACTTTTGAGAAAAGTCAAAATTCAATATGCTCACAACTGAAAAACTATTGTCTGAACTAGGATTAGAAAGCTCAAATCCAGGAACTTATGCAGGCTCAGAATCATTCTCATCCCAGAACAATTTCATCTCTTCGCACTCTCCGGTTGACGGAAAACGAATCTCTGAAGTTGACTCAACTACCAAAAGCGAATACAATTATGTTGTTGAATCAGCATTAAAAGCTCAGAAGGAATGGAGGAGAATCCCTGCTCCAAAAAGAGGTGAGATAGTTAGACAGTTCGGTGAGCTATTGAGAGAAAAGAAGGCTGCTTTAGGTCAATTGGTCTCTTATGAAATGGGAAAGTCTTATCAAGAAGGTCTTGGAGAGGTTCAAGAGATGATAGATATCTGCGACTTTGCCGTAGGTCTGTCCAGGCAACTTCATGGATTCACCATGCACTCTGAAAGACCTCAGCATAGAATGTATGAGCAATACCATCCATTAGGTTTAGTGGGTATTATATCCGCTTTTAATTTCCCGGTTGCCGTTTGGTGTTGGAACACAGCTTTAGCATGGGTTTGTGGGGATGCTTGCATTTGGAAGCCCTCTGAAAAGTCACCTCTTTGCGGTGTTGCTTGTCAGAAACTCATCATTGAAGTGTTGGAAAAGAACAATATGCCAACTGCTATTTCTTGCTTGATCAATGGAGATAAAGAAGTTGGAGAGTGGATGACCACAGATAATAGGGTTCCACTCATCTCAGCCACCGGATCTATTAGAATGGGAAAACAAGTTGCGGTGAAAGTTGGTGAAAGGTTGGGAAAAAGTCTTTTAGAGCTGGGCGGAAACAATGCTGTGATCCTCACTCCATCTACCGACCTGGAAATGGCAATTCCGGCACTGGTCTTTGGTGCGGTTGGAACCTGCGGACAAAGATGTACCTCAACAAGAAGGCTGATCATCCAGGAAGGAATTTATGAGAAAGTGAAAGAAAGCCTTGTGAAGGCATATGGACAGCTGAAAATAGGGAATCCACTCGATGAATCTAATCATGTTGGTCCACTAACGGACACAGATGCTGTTAAGATGTACGAAAGTGCACTTAATAAGATCAAGGAGAGCGGTGGTAAGTTATTGGTTGAAGGAGGAAAACTTGAAGGTAGTGGGTATGAATCAGGCTGTTATGTTAAACCTGTAATTGCCGAAGTGGAGAATGATTGGGAGATCGTTCAAGAAGAAACCTTTGCCCCTATTCTGTATTTGATCAAATACAAGGAGCTTGATGAGGCCATTGAATTACAAAATGGAGTGAAACAAGGTCTTTCCTCTGCGATGATGACCACCAATATGAGAGAGATGGAAAGATTCCTATCTCAGGACGGCTCAGATTGCGGCATTGCCAATGTTAATATCGGAACTTCAGGTGCAGAGATCGGCGGTGCATTTGGCGGTGAAAAAGAAACCGGTGGAGGAAGAGAGTCCGGCTCGGATGCTTGGAAGGTCTACATGAGAAGACAGACCAATACCATCAACTACGGCACTGAATTGCCCTTGGCACAAGGGATCAAGTTTGAGATTTGAGGAAATGCGCTTGATTCCATTCTGTGATGCTAGACTTTTAAGTTCATTCAAGTTCTTTTCTTCCAATCCAATTTCCAATCATCTTTCGGCCATACTCTGTTAGAATGCTTTCCGGGTGAAACTGAACGGCAGTAAGGTCTAAAGCATTGTGCTGTAAAGCCATGCAGTGACCTTTTTCATCAATTGCCAAGACTTTAAATTCATTTGAATCTGCATGGAAATCTACCACCCATGAATGATACCTTCCAACCTTGAAGGATTTTGGTAGCCCCAAGAAGATCACCCCTTCCTGAAGAATATTCAATTGACTTGCCTGTCCATGAACAACTTTTTCCAACTGCTTTAAAGGAAGACTAAATGCCTCGGCAATTGCTTGTTGACCCAAGCAAACTCCTAAGATCTTTTTTTCCTTGTTCTTTTGAATGAAAGACAGTAGACCACCTGATTCCCTCGGCAATCCGGGTCCGGGTGAGATTACAATATGGGTATATGGCATGGTATCAAAGGAATCCAGTTGATCATTTCTTATGACATCCACCTTTGTATTTGACTCTCCTTCTAAATAATGAAGAAGGTTGTAGGTAAAGGAATCGTAATTGTCAACAAGGAGGATTTTCATGCTTGAAAATTAACCAATGTCAGGCTGAGCGGAGTCGAAGCCAATTCAAGAGCAGAAACCATTTGAAATTTATGTGGCTTCGACTCCGCTCAGCCTGACAACAGCAGTGAATCTGGCTTAAAGCTTCCGTTGTCCCCTTTCCATCTTGCTCTATAACCCTCTTGATTCTTTGTTCTTGTCTCTTGCTTCTTAAAAATCAATATCAAGCCTAAAAAGCTCCATGAAGCATAGCTTCATGGTTTCTTTTTTGTTTCCTCTTCCTCACTCAAGCAAGCTTGCTGAGGCTTCGTCCAATAAAAAAGCCCATCTTTCGATGGGCTTTTTAGGCTTGAGGTCACGAGCGGATTCGAACCGCTGTAGATGGTTTTGCAGACCACTGCCTAGCCACTCGGCCACGTGACCATGGGGGCAAAAGTACTTAAAAGCCCTTAGCCATTTTCAATCGATCTGTATTCTTCGATCTCTATGCCTACACTCTTTAATTCATCTGAAACCGGAGGATCTATTTTTTCTACTCTCAAGTAAACATAATTAACCGTTCTAAACTTTTCAAAGATCTTATGAGTGATCCTTCCTCCCAAATGTTCCAGCGTATTTGATCTTTGTTGATTCTCTTTCTTAATTAGCTCTATCAGCGATACATAATCAACCGTATCAATTATTTGATCAGAGTGAAAGCTATCATCCATGTCAAGACCAATCTTAAGATTGAACTCAAAGGTATTGCCTATGATCTTTTCTTCCTTGTAGAGTCCGTGCTCAGCTCTTATTCTAAGAGCCTTAACCAAAATGTGATATTGCTTTTTTTCTTCCATTAAGCAATACTTGCAATCTTCTTCAAATTGGTCTTCATTCTTTCAATGCATTCTTCTTTACCCAGGAGTTCTGCAATTTCAAATAAGGACGGACCCATTCCCAATCCACTCAGCAATAATCTAAAAGGCGGCAAGATCTGACCAAAGCCCAATCCCTTCTCTTCCATAAAGGCCTTGAGTTTTTCCTCAATATTGGAAGCTTTATAGTCTGCTTCGTCTATCTGCTGCAACTCATCTAACCAGTCTTCCATAATCTGTGCTGTATCTTCTTTCCATTTTTTCTTTAGAGTCTTTTCATCTAAATCCTCCGGGGCATTATAAAGATATGCTCCATCAATGGGAATGTCTTTCAAGAATACGGCTCTTTCCTTCATCATTCCACACACCTTAGCCAGATAATCTGCCCCTTTCTTCTTGACATATTCAGGGCAATCTTCTCTTTCCAAAATAACTCTTGCCAGCTCTTCGTCAGACTTTTCTTTTAAATACTGTTGATTGAACCAACGAGCTTTCTCCGGATCATACTTAGCTCCTGCCTTTCCTACTCTTTCCAAACTAAAACTTTCAATGAGCTCTTGCATGCTGAAGATCTCTTGATTTGTTCCGGGATTCCATCCGAGGAGTGAAAGAATATTGACAAATGCTTCAGGAAAGTATCCCTTCTCTCTGTAGCCTGAGGATATCTCCCCACTAGATGGATCTTTCCATTCCAAAGGAAAAACAGGAAAACCCAATCTATCTCCATCCCTCTTACTCAGCTTTCCATTGCCATCCGGCTTAAGCAAAAGAGGCAGGTGAGCAAATCTCGGCATCTCCTCTTCCCAACCTAAATAACGATAAAGCAAAACATGTAAGGGTGCAGATGGGAGCCACTCTTCACCTCTGATCACATGGGTGATCCCCATCATATGATCATCCACAATATTTGCTAAATGATATGTTGGCATTCCATCACTTTTGAAGAGAACCTTGTCGTCAAGGTTAGAAGAGTGAACCATTACCCATCCCCTGATGATATCTTCAAATTTTATCTCTTCATTTCTTGGGATCTTGATCCTGATAACATAATCATCCCCTCTTTCTATCCTTTCCTTCACTTCATCGGCAGGAAGAGTTAGGGAATTTTGCATTCTACTTCTGGTAATCGCATTGTATTGAGGAGCGGCAACACCTGCTTTCTTCAGGTCCTCCCTCATTTTGTCCAATTCCTCCGGAGTGTCAAATGCATAATAAGCCAGATCCTTCTCTACCAACTGCTCTGCATGCTCTTTATAATAACCAAGATCCTTTCGCTCTGATTGTCTATATGGACCGTTATCTCCGCCATAACCTTGTCCTTCGTTTGGAATGATTCCGCACCACTCTAGTGATTCTCTGATATAGTCTTCAGCACCTTTGACGTATCTGGTTTGGTCTGTATCTTCAATTCGAAGCAGAAAATCACCATTGTTCTTCTTGGCAAAAAGATAATTATACAAAGCCGTTCTTACTCCACCCATATGCAAAGGTCCTGTCGGACTGGGAGCAAATCTCACTCTTACTTTCTTCTGTTCAGTCATGCCTAAAATTTGGGAGCACAAAGGTAAAAGATATAGTGCTTCTTTTCACTATGTTTGCTCGAAATCAACAGATTGAAATTGGCTGATAATTTTCTGAGCAATACCAAGGGACTGGATTACGAATTTATCGATGCAGGTGAAGGCAGGAAATTAGAACGATTTGGAAAGTACATTCTTGACAGGCCCGAGATTGAAGCTAAAGGTGGCAAAGCTTTCAAGGACATATGGGAGAAAGCCGATCATTACTTTTGGGAAGAGAAGGGGAAAAAGGGAGATTGGAAAAGTAATGGAAATGCAGCATCCACTTGGGAGATCGAATATTCAGCAAAAGGAGAAGATCTCTACTTCAAATTAGAGTTGAGCAAGTTCAAGCATGTTGGACTTTTTCCCGAACAAGTTGCCAATTGGCAGTTTATTTCAAAAAAGTTCGATGTTCTTTCTGGCGGTAGATTCCTCAACCTATTTGCCTACACTTCAGCAGCAAGCATTGTTGCAGCAAAACATGGAGCTGAGGTGGTCAATGTTGAAGCCCTCAAACAGTTATCCAATTGGTCAAGGGAGAATGCAGAGCGAAATGGAATAGATAATATTCGCTGGTTGGTTGAAGACGCTCGCGCCTACGTAAACAGAGCGGTGAGAAGGGCAGAGAAATTCAATGGGATCATTCTAGACCCCCCGGCATTTGGGCATGGAAGCAAGGGCAAAAGATGGATCATTGAAAGGGATTTAGAACTCCTGTTAGAATCGGTTTTCAAGCTTTTAGACGACGATCGATCCTTTCTGATCATCAACACTTACTCTCCAAAAATGCCCAAGAGCGAGCTGGTTGCCCTTATGAAAAGATTCGGGAACAAAATGACGGAAAAAGAGCACCATATTCTAGGACTCGAAAGCAAGTCGGAAAAGCAATTAGAGCTGGGAAATCTGCTGCGATATTCCAACTTCTGAACACCATCATTATTTTGTAACTTTATTACCCCTTTTTTTGTTGACAAGCAAATGCAGAATAGCCTTACTGAGATCATATCAAAATTAGATTCCTTCATCAGGAAATTTTACTTGAATCAAGTGATTCGAGGTGTGATCTATTTTTCGAGCCTTGCCCTGCTCTTACTCCTTTCTGTTTTGCTCATTGAATATTTCGGCAGATTCAATAGTCTAGCGCGAACTACACTTTTCTACGGATCCATCATCGCTTTAATTGGTATACTTTTCTTTTTGATCCTCTTGCCCCTTTCTAAATACCTGCGAATGGGTGAAATAATCAGTCAAGAAAGAGCTGCAGATATCATTGGCGAGCACTTCCCAGAGGTAAGCGATAAACTTAAAAACCTACTTCAATTAAGCTCCCAATTATCTAAGTCTGAATCTGATCTTTTATTGGCAGGGATAGATCAAAAGGCCTCCGAGCTAAAGCCTATCCCCTTTTCTCTTGCGGTGGATATTGGGGAGAACAAAAAGTATTTAAAATACTTAGGTGTGCCTGTTCTCATTTTTATCGGGATCTACTTTATTAACCCTAACCTCATCTCTGAATCCAGTGGCAGACTGATCGCACATAACAGGGAGTTTGTCCCCTCCGCTCCCTACCAATTAGAAATAGAGAATAGGAAATTGGTGGCATTTAAAAATGAGGACTTTTTACAAAAAGTTAAAGCCAGTGGCAATGAAGTTCCTTCCAGGTTAATGATCAATGTTGATGGGAAAAAGTACCTCATGAAGCAGAATGAAATGGGCCACTTTCAACATACCTTCAAAAACATTCAGCGATCTGCAGAATTTTATTTCAGCGATGGAAAATTCGATAGCCCGGACCATGAATTAGAAGTGATCACTCCTCCTACCCTACTAGACTTTCAAATAGAAGCAAGCTACCCATCCTATCTGGGAAAAAAGGCGGAAACCTTCCAAAACAGTGGCGACTTGACTATTCCTGAAGGCAGTAGATTAAGGTGGAACATCCAGACTGAAGCTACAACAGAAATGAGACTTCTTACTACCGATTCAGCCTATGATTTTATCCCCTCTGCAGAAAATGAGTTCAGCTTCAACAAATATTTTTACTCGAGCATGAGCTATGGGTTGGTTCTAACTCATCAGGAGATCGAACAGTCTGACACAGTCTTTTACAGAATAAACGTTATACCTGATCTCAAACCACAGATCAGTATGAATGTTATGAGCGATAGTGCTAGTTTTTCACGTCTGTATTTCGATGGAATGGTAAAAGATGATCATGGATTCTCAGCCTTATATTTTCACAGCAAGGTCATTGCTGATAACGACTCTGTGAGACGTGAGGAGCGTATCGAGATACCGATTAACCTTTCCTTGAACCAGGCCAATTATTATCATGCATGGGAGGTTGGTAATTATGATCTAAAGGAAAATGAACGATTAAAATACTTCTTTGAAATATGGGACAATGATGGCGTAAATGGCAGAAAATCAGCTAGAACAGTCTCTTCCTACTATGCTATTCCCAATAGAAAAGAAATTTCAAAGAAGACCGATCAATCCAATAAGGAGATCAAAGATGAATTACAGAAGAATATTGAACTAAGTCAGGAGATCAATAGAGATCTAGAGAAGCTCAAGCAAAAAATGCTCAATAAAAGAGAGCTTGGATTTCAAGAGAAAAAGCAATTGGAGCAAGTTCTTGAAAAGCAAAGACAATTAAAGAACTCTGTTGAGAAGCTGCAAAAGCAACAAAAAGAAAATAACCGATTAGACCAACAGTTCAATGAACAAGATGAGGCTATTTTAGAGAAACAAAAGCAGTTAGAAGATCTGTTTGAAAAGATCATGAGCGATGAAATGCGCAAAATGCTTGAAGAAATGGAAAAACTCATGCAAGATTTCCAGAAGGACAAACTTCAGAATGCGCTTGAGGAGATGGAGCTGAACAATGAACAGTTGGAAAAAGAGCTTGATAGAAATTTGGAATTATTTAAGCAATTGGAAGTTGAGAAACAACTGAGTGAATCCATTGAAAAGCTCAATGAGATCAAGAAAGATCAAGACGAGCTTAAAAAGGAAACATCTGATAAGAAAAACAAGAAGGAAGAACTCAGTAAGAAGCAGGATGAGCTAAACAAGGAATTTGACGAACTTTCAGAGAAGCTAGATGATCTAGAAAAGAAGAACCAAGAATTGGAGCAGCCCAATAAGATGGAAAAGACCGACAAGCTTGAAGAGCAGATCAAAGAAGATATGAAAGAGAGTCTGGATCAGCTGCAGAAGAACAATAGATCAGGAGCCAATGATCAGCAGCAAAACTCATCTGATGGAATGCAACAGTTATCTGAAAGCCTGAGCAGTATGCAGATGCAGATGCAATCTCAACAAAATGCTGAAAATCTTGAAAATCTAAGAGCTCTCTTAGAGAATTTGATCACACTATCTTTTGAACAGGAAGATCTAATGGAGGAGTTAAAGAAGACAGAAAGAGATGATCCAAGATATGTTGATCTAGCGCAAAAACAGAGAAAGTTAAAAGATGATTCAAAGGTTATACAGGATTCTTTATATGCTTTGAGTAAAAGGGTGATGGCATTAGAGGCCATGGTAAATAAGGAGATTAGTGCTATCAACTACAATATGGGAAAATCCATTGAGCTGATGGGCGAAAGGAGCACAGCCTTAGCCAATAGTCGCCAACAACTGGCTATGACCTCAATTAATAATCTTGCACTTCTGTTGGATGAAGCCGTCCAAAGCATGCAGGCTCAAATGCAGAGCCAGGGTCAATGCAATAAACCCGGGAAAGGAGGCAATCCAAAACCAGGAGCCGGCAATAGTCCTGGAAGTTTGAAAAGTCTTCAAGAACAGCTGAACAAACAGCTAGAGTCTCTGAAAAAATCCATGGAAGAAGGTAAAAAACCAGGTGAAGGTAAAGGAGGAAGCGGCGGAATGCCTAGCATGAGCAAAGAAATTGCCCAAATGGCTGCCAAACAAGCTGCCATCAGGAGGTCATTAGAAAAGATGCAAGAAAAAATAGGAAGTTCTGATGAAGGGGGAGCCGGAAATTTGAAAAAATTAGGCGATATGATGGAACAAACTGAAACGGATCTTGTCAATAAAAGCATAACCAATGAAACCATGCTAAGACAGCAGGAAATATTAAGCAGGTTATTGCAATCTGAAAAGGCAGAAAAAGAAAGAGAGAAAGAGAAGAAAAGAGAGTCAAGGGAGTTCACAGATGAAATAAATCGCAACCCTAATTCCTTTTTGGAGTATAATAGGCGAAAAGAAAGGGAAATTGAACTATTACAAACCTTACCTCCATCCTTTAGTCCTTTCTACAAGACTAAGGTGACTGAGTATTTTAACAAGATCGAAAAATGATGGCAAGCGCACAAATCCAGAAATATCGATTAGAATCCCAAATTGATTCCTTGGCTAAGGTTGAGCAAATTATTGAGGAATTAAAGGAACTGCACAGGATTCCGGAAGATATTTATGGGAACATTCTCGTAACAATCACAGAGGCGGTAAATAACGCCATCAGGCATGGCAATAAATTAGACCCGAACAAAGTAGTAGATTTCTCTTTTGAATCCACAGAGAAGGAATTCACCTTCAAAATACAAGACAGGGGCACGGGCTTTGACCCTGATTCGATCCCAGACCCGACTCTTCCTGAGAACATCGACAAACCTGACGGCAGAGGAATTTTCATCATGAAGAACTTATCAGACGAGGTAAAGTTTGAGGATGAAGGTCGCAGAGTTGAGATCATATTCAATCGATAAAACCAACAACTTAAATGGGAAAGGATCTTAAGATCAGCTTTCACATTGAAGATACTTCCTTTCAATTGGAGCATTCAAATGATGAAGCCAATTGGTTAGCAAAAGCTGTTGAATCAGAAAACAAGAGAGTAGGAGCTATCAATTATATATTCTGCTCTGACAATTTCCTACACAAATTGAATGTAGACTATCTATCTCATGACACTTTTACAGATATTATCACATTTGATTACTCTGAAGATAATGAACTCTCAGCTGACATCTTTATCAGTATAGATCGAGTGAACGATAATGCCTTAAAGTTTGAAAAATCTTTTCAAAACGAATTAAGGAGGGTAATGGTCCATGGCATTTTACATTTATGCGGCTATAAGGACAAGTCAAGCGAAGAACAAGCAACCATGCGGGGTAAAGAGGATTTTTACCTAACTTTGCACCCCTCTGAATAAAATGTTCCACGTGAAACTATGAGCCTTTTAAAGGAATATGATGTTATCGTAGTCGGCGGGGGCCACGCTGGATGTGAAGCAACAGCCGCAGCAGCGAACTCTGGCTCCTCTACCCTACTCATTACTATGAATATGGGCACCATTGCTCAAATGTCTTGCAATCCTGCTATGGGAGGTGTTGCAAAGGGTCAGATCGTGAGAGAAATTGATGCCATGGGCGGCTATAGTGGAATAGTCTCAGATAGAACTGCAATTCAATTTCGAATGCTAAACCTATCGAAGGGGCCTGCTATGTGGAGTCCAAGAGTTCAAAGCGACAGATGGCTATTCGCACAAGAATGGAGGTTAATGCTGGAACAAACTGAAAAAGTTGATTTTTGGCAAGACACAGTTATGGAGATTTTGGTCAAAGACGGCAAAGCTTGTGGGGTTAAAACCGCAATGGGAATTGAAGTAAAAAGCAAGACTGTAATTTTGACGAATGGTACCTTTTTAAACGGCCTAATACATATAGGACAGCAAAATTTTGGAGGTGGGCGAGCAGGAGAAAGAAATGTAAAAGGACTCACAGAACAAATGGTTGAATTAGGTTTTGACCATGGAAGAATGAAGACCGGAACACCGCCAAGAGTAGATGCAAGGTCATTGGACTATAGTGCAATGGAGGAACAAAAAGGCGACCAATTCCCTTCCAAATTTTCCTTCACAAATACTCTTCCGCTTAAAGAGCAATTGAGCTGTCATATCACATACACCAATCCAAGAGTGCACGAAATACTATCTGAAGGTTTGGATAGATCTCCAATGTTCAGCGGTGCCATTGAAGGCACTGGTCCTAGATATTGCCCATCAATTGAAGAGAAGATCGATAGGTTTGCAGATAAAGAAAGACACCAGATCTTTGTTGAACCCGAAGGCTGGAATACAGTAGAAGTATATGTAAACGGCTTTAGCACCTCACTTCCATTAGATGTGCAAATGAAAGCGATAAGGGAAGTAAAAGGCTTTGAAGAAGCAAAACTTTTCAGACCAGGTTACGCTATTGAATATGATTACTTTCCTCCTACACAGTTAAAACACAGTCTTGAAACTAAGATCATCGACAACCTATACTTTGCCGGACAAATTAACGGCACTACTGGTTATGAAGAAGCAGGGGCTCAAGGTTTAATGGCAGGATTAAATGCCAGCTTAAAATGTCAAGAAAAGGAAGAAGTTATACTTGGAAGAGACCAGGCATACATTGGAGTATTAATTGACGACCTTATTACAAAAGGCACCAAAGAGCCGTATAGAATGTTTACTTCAAGAGCAGAATACAGGATACTCTTAAGACAAGATAATGCCGATATAAGGTTAACCGAATTTAGTTTCAACCACGGATTAGCAACAAAAGACAGACTGGAGAAGGTTCTTAGGAAGCAAGAAGAAACCAAAAGCCTGCTTGACAAACTTGCCGAAACATCTGTGGAGCCTGAGTTGATAAATCCCTATTTGGAAGAAATGGGCACTGCCCCAATTAAACAAAAGGTGAAACTCTCCTCGCTTATTGCTCGGCCTCAACTATCCTTATCTGGGGTGTCAAAGAAGAAAGAAGCGGTTAGTTTTGATCTAGAAGATTTCTCAAAGGAATCGCTAGAACAAGCTGAAATAAGCATCAAATATCAAGGCTATATCGACAGAGAAAAAGAAATGGCCGAGAAGCACAAAAGACTAGATGGCTTGATTATAAAAGATGATTTTGACTACCATCAGCTAAAATCACTTTCCTCAGAAGCAAGAGAAAAACTCAGTAAATTGAGACCTAGAAATATTGGTCAAGCTTCAAGGATCAGCGGTGTATCACCTTCTGATATTTCCGTATTACTTATTCATCTTGGAAGATAGTTCCAAATGTTCCACGTGAAACAATTTCTAACCTAAATGAAAGAAATCACAAATTGCCCTATTTGCGAAAAGGGAGATTTTAATTCCAATATAGTTTGTAAAGACTACACTGTTAGCTCTGAAGAATTCAAGATCGACCAGTGTGAAAATTGCGAATTTAGGTTTACCAATCCTGTACCGGTAGAATCTGAAATAGGGAAGTATTACGAATCAGAAGACTATATATCACATAGTAATACCTCTAAGGATCTAATCAGTAAAATCTATCAAGCAGCAAGAAAATCTGCCCTCAAAAAGAAACATCAATTAGTGAGTAGCAGGGTAGAGGGAAATAAGTTATTGGATATTGGTTGCGGTACCGGAGATTTTATGGCACACTGCAAGTCTAACAATTTGATTGTCAGCGGTATAGAGCCGTCAGATACAGCTAGATCCTTTGCTATAGAACAGCACTCTCTTGAAGTTTTTAAGGAAGATCAATTGCAAAAATGGACAGACGGCTCCTTTGATATCATTACACTTTGGCATGTGCTAGAGCATGTGTATCCGTTAAATGAAAGGGTGAAAGAAATTAAGCGCTTACTTACAGACAATGGAAAAGCATTTATTGCCGTGCCTAATTGTGAATCCCTTGATGCTAAGATATACCGGGAATACTGGGCAGCTTATGATGTTCCGCGTCATCTATACCATTTCAGGAAAGAAAATATGACTCAATTATGGGAAAAGCATGGCTGTCAAGTTGAAGAAGTATTGCCTATGAAACTTGATTCCTACTATGTAAGCCTATTGAGTGAGAAATATAAAGGTTCCGGTATCCTAGCCTACCCCAAAGCGTTTATAAGTGGATTGAGGTCTAATCTTAATGCCAAGAGCACAGGAGATTGGTCTTCTCTGATTTATGTGATCTCTAAGAAAGGGTAGGAGTACCAAACTATTTTCGACTGCGCTCATCATTCCTAATCAAAGGTCGAAGTACCATCCCGCATACTTCGTATGCAGGTCTTTTTTATTTCTTCGAGGATTGGCTCACTTCTACGCTATGCTCCGAAGTGCAAGACGCCCATCATTCCTCATCAAAGGTCAAAATACCATCCCGCATACTTCGTATGCAGGTCTTTTTTATTTCTTCGCTTTTGAAAACAAGTTTTCATCGCTTGAAATAAAAAATCCCGCTCTATTGAGCGGGATAATACTCTCTGTGACTCCGGAAGGATTCGAACCCTCAACCCTCAGAGCCGAAATCTGATATTCTATCCAGTTGAACTACGGAGCCGCAAATGCTGCAAATATAGACCTTATAGAGGCAATAAAAGTATACTTTTGGGGTTATTCAATCTATATGAAACACACCCTAACCCTTCTGGCTGCAATATTTATTTCATTGATATGCTATAGTCAAGAAGAAATACTAAAAAAGCCCATTGGCAGTTGGACTGAATATCTTCCTTTCCAAAAGGGCACATCCATTGACAACTCCTCTAATCTGTTATTCTGCGGTACTACTACCGGACTTTTTACAGTTGACATATCCGACAATTCTATAACGCGCTACTCTACAGTGAATAGGTTGAATGAAATTCGTGTTAACTCGGTTAATTACTCTTCACACCAAAATGCACTTTTGGTAGTATATGATAATATGAATATTGATATACTGAAAGGAGACGTTACTGTTAATATCCCATCTATCAAAGAGGCTTCTATACCAAGTAAGTTCTTAAACCAAGTTTTTCTTAAAAACCAGTACGCCTATCTATCAACAGGGTTTGGAATCGTTAAGCTTGATATCTCAAAGAATGAGATCTCTGAGACCTATCAGTTTGCTTCCGGAGGTGGAGAGATCAACGTAAATTCAACCTTTGTTGATGAAAGTAATATATATGCAGCAACCAACCAAGGATTATACATAGCTGATCTTAATTCAAATCTTCTTGACTTTAATAACTGGTCACTTTATAGTACCAATGGAAGAACAAGCTTTATTGACATCTTTTACTTTAACTCTCTGATTCATGTAGTCTATGATCGACAAAATAGCGACACAGTCTTTACCTTAGAGAACAACACCTTAGTGCCACAAAATCGATTTTCAGGAAGGAACTTTCTGGACCAAAAAGTAAGGGGAGATAGATTGCTTTATGTAACCGGGGCTGGTGTAAGGATATTCGACCAGCAGTATCAAGTGTTATTGAATTTTAAACCTCCCTTAGGAAACTTGAGAGATATAACTTTCAATGGTTCTAAGGTATTTATTATCAACTCATTTCATCCATTGCTAGAATATAACTATAACGGAGATGAAGTGGCTCAGAGAAGACCAGAAGGCCCCTTTGAAGAAAATATATATGACCTAGACGCTAACAATGGCGTACTATGGGCTGTACCGGGTGGATACGATCAATCCATCAATAACCTATACAGACCAGGCAGGGTATACAAATATTCCAATGGAGAATGGGACAATTATATAGATTTTGGGGTTCCTTCTTTAAATGGTACTTATGACATTCTAAGTGTTACCAGCAATCCAAATAATCCCGAAGAAGTATATATGGGTTGTTGGGGTAATGGTTTGATCGAGTATAAGGGAGGTCTCCCTTTTAAGATATACAATCACACCAATTCCATATTAAAAGATCGATTACTGAGGCCTACCTGGGTAGCCATCGGAGAAACCGCCTATGATGCCGATGGAAATTTATGGATCGTCAATTCCTATACTACGAGCTTATTATCAGTTAAGACCGCCGATAATAAATGGTATCAGTTTGACTTTAGTAATATAAGACCGGTAAATCAGGAAGCTACTCTTGATGCCGGTCAAGAAACTGCTGCGACTGAAATTGCTATTACTGAATCGGGGCTCATATTTGTGTCTCTTGCTTTTGAAAATCATATTTTGGTATTCGACCACAACAACACTCTTTCGAACCCCTCAGATGACTCCTTTATGGTGTTAAAACAAGGAGAGGGGTCTGGCAATGTTCCGGGTATTAGAGGTATTACTTTAGATCTCGATCTAGAGAATCAATTATGGATAGGAACTTCAGATGGAATAGCTGTTCAATACAATCCTGACAATATTTTTCAGATCAGCAAAGCCGATAGAGATTTTGAAAGAATACTCTTAGATGATGGAGAAAATGTTGAGATCCTATTGAGTGGAACAGAAATAACAGATATAGAAACAGATGGAGCCAATAGAAAGTGGGTTTCTACAAATGGATCAGGAGTGTATTTGTTTTCTCCTGATGGGAAAGAAGAGATCTTGCACTATACAACCGATAACAGCCCACTGTTCTCTAATAATATTCTAGCCCTTGCTATTGACAATGAAAACGGCGAAGTATACATGGCAACTGCAGGTGGACTAATTTCCTATCGATCAGATGTTGTTTCAGGCAAAGAAGATCTCAACGATATTCAGATATTCCCAAATCCTGTAAGAGAAGATTATCAAGGTTCTATCGCTATAGACGGACTGATCGACAAAACAAGGGTTAAGATCACCGACATTGAAGGAAGATTGGTAAATGAGATCGAATCACAAGGAGGAAGAGCATTATGGAACGGAAAGAATTTCAATGGTGAAAGGGTTAGCACTGGGGTTTACCTCGTATTCAGCAGCGCTCTAAATGAAAAAGAGAGCCTGAAAACCGCTATCGGCAAAATTCTCTTTATTCGCTAAAATGTCGGGCAAACAAGAAGGCATTGTACTCTCTAAGCTACAGTATGGTGACTCAACCCTGATTATTGACTTCTATAGCAGAGAAGGAGGGAGGACCACCTTTAGTGCTTACACTTCTAGAAAAAAGAACAATAAATTCTATTACTCACCCCTCAACTTACTTAGCGTTGATCTATACAAATCACAAAAAGGAAAACACCTTAGGTTAAAAGAAGTCAACAGCCTTTTGAATGATCAATTGATCAGCCGAGATAGTGAGATACACGCCATTAGGTACTTCCTGGCGGAGTTCTTGAAAAAAACCCTGACTCATGAAGAAGCCGATGAACAGCTTTATAGCTATCTGAAAGAAAGTATTGTTGGATTGTATGATTGTGAATCTAAGAGCCTATATCTGCTAGAATTCCTAGAATCTCTTTCACCATACCTTGGATTTGACCTTTCTGAACTACAATCCGAGAATGGACAATTAAGAGACTTTGGGTTCTATCTTAAAGAGGATGAGTTAAAAAGCTTGTCACAAGCTAAAAAGGGAAATAAAAAAGCCTACTTAAACGCTTTATTGAGCTTCTATGGACAACAATTCGAAGGAGTTGCCGATCTGAAGTCGAAATCTATTCTTGCTGAGATATTCTCTTGATATCAACTGATTTGATCATTGCCTCCAGCTCTCTTAAATATTCTCTCTTATTGAACTTTGGGGCATAGACAAATCCATCTAGATTGATCACCTTCTTGTTTTCTTTATCTAAGAAAGTATAATGAATGAAAGGTCCTCCCATAAAATCATTCTTCATATTCCATAGACCTTTGTACTCAATAACATACCTGTTCAGCATATTGATCTCTCTGCTTATTGGCTTGAACTCCTTATACACCTGCATATAGGAGCTGTCTCTTACACCTTCTATCATCTTCTTGGTGTGTTCGTCTCTTTGCTCGATCATGTAGGAGGCACTAAAAGTAGAGTCTGAAGAATAGGGAAAGGTATAAAACAACAACCCTTGTATGATCTGATGCTCTCCAACCCTCTTCTCTTTTTTTAGCCAGAAATGATCTGAACCGTTCTCCATCATTATAAAGGCAGGAGGTATTAATATATCCAAGCCATACTTCTCTTTGATCTCAGCCATCAGGTCCTTTTCCGGCTTGATCTTAAATTGAGAATTGAGTCTTTTCAATTCTTCTTCATTATAATAGTCTCTTATTGTTTGGGTGTTTTTTTCAAGCATTCTTAAGACAGACTCCTCTGAGTCAGCGTAAACATTGATCAATAATTGATCTTTTGCCCAAACATTCCTATCCACCTTGATCTTATTGGTGTGCTTAGAATCCATTGAAACCTTGAAAAGGTTTCTGCTTCTCTTTAAGATTGACTTAAAGTTATAAGGATCAACCGTTGACATTCGGAACATTGCTTCTCTTTGAGGAGTTGCTTCTAGAGCCTGCAAGAATATTTCATCAAGCTTTTGGCCAACTGCTCCATTATTTAAAGAAGAATCTACCACCACTAATATTTCTCCATACTTTCCCGAGCTAGACGGCAAAACCTCAGAGGATGAATCAGCTCCATGCTTGCACGAAATAATACCGAAAGAGAACAGTAAAGCAGTTAGAAATATATGTGATATCCTCTTATCCAATTTCTTTAACTTTTACCTGCATACCCGGTTTTAGTCTGCGAAAGTTAATTCCACTGTTTAATCTTTTTAGATCATTCACGGTCGTATTCTCATAGTACTTTGCAATATCCCAAAGAGTATCTCCTCTCTTAACAGTGTGAAACTGGTACTTGCCTTTTTCCGAAACATCAGTCGGGGTGTTCGACTTCTGCGGTTCTGCTTTAGCAACTACAGTAGTTGGTTTGACTGGGGGTTGACCGGCTTTTGTATAAATGATCAATTTATCTCCAGGATTGATCCTGGTAGAATACAGGTTGTTCCACTCCATCAAACTCCTTACAGAAACATGATGCTTTTCTGCTATATAGCCTAAAAACTCACCACTTCTTACATAATGTGTTATAGATGGAGGCAGGTCTGGTTGTACTTCAATGCCGGCAAGACTGTCTGCTATTTCCTTTTTTCTGATATCGGCAAAGATTGCTCTCTCATTGTTCAAGTAGATACCGATCAATTCAGTAGGAAGACATAAGGGCATTGCTTTATTTGTTTTTGGAATGAAAGCATGTTTGTATTGTGGGTTGTAGAAAGCGATCTCCTCTTGAGAAATATCTAAATAAGAAGAAATTCTATCAAAGCTCATCGCCCTGCTTAAGTAAATGGTATCTGTATCGAACAAACAGCTGTTCACCTCTTTAGGATATAGGTTATGCTCTTCGGGGTAGCTCATCATATAGTTCACAGCTATGAAAGCTGGGACATAGCCTCTTGTTTCTCTGGGCAAGTACCTTCTGATCTTCCAATAATCCTTAACACCTCCAGACCTTCTTATGGCCTTGTTAACATTACCGGGGCCGCTATTATATGCAGCCAACACCAAGCTCCAATCCCCATAAAGTTTATAGAGGTCACTCATATATTGGCAAGCTGCTCTAGTCGCCTTGTATGGATCCATCCTTTCATCATAGTAAGAAGTAACATTCAATCCGTACATTTTTCCTGTTCTATACATAAACTGCCATAAGCCCTGGGCACCAACCCTTGATCTTGCAGAAGGGCTTAAAGCTGATTCTACAACGGCTAAGTACTTTAGCTCTAAAGGCATCTGAAACTCGTCCAGGGTTTCTTCAAACATTGGAAAATAGCGAGGAGCCAGACCCAATACGGATCTGCTTAGATCTCTTTTCTTATTAACATATAGATTGATAAAGGCTTTAGTATGCTCATTGTATCTCAGATCAAATGGACTTTGATCATTCAGCACTTTTAACCTTAGCTCAATAATAGAATCATTCAAGGCCAGAACGCTATCCATTGGAAAGATCCCCAGGGTGTCTTCCATAAATGAGAAGGATCGATAGTACTTCTGAGCCATTATGCTGTCGATCATTTCAAGCACAGCATCATCACTATTCAGCGCAAATGTGCTGTCGCTTTTTGACACTTCATGATCAGTTGAGTTGGAGGCAAATGAAGCAAGTGAGATGCTTATGGCCAGAATAAATACGAGAGTTCTTTTCATTCTTAAAAACGTTAATATATAAACGTGATTCAGCTACGAATGTTGCTGAACGCTAATGTCCACAAAATCAAAACTAAACTATGGCTGAATAGCTGCACTTTTGAACGCAGCCGTGTTGATTAGGTAATTTGAAAAGCTCATTAACTCTTGCTCTTCAAAAGACTTTCCCATCAATTGAATCCCAAATGGCATATGATCAGACTCTCCAAGGGGAAGTGAAATGGATGGAATGCCTGCTAGATTCGCCTGTACGGTAAAGATGTCTTCTAAATACATCTTTATTGGATCATCTGTTTGCGCGCCAAGATCAAAGGCAGTGTGTGGGGTAGTAGGAGAAATAATGAAATCGAATTTATCCAAGATCTCATTGGTTCTATCTTTTACTAGTCTTCGTACTTTTTGAGCCTTTCCAAAATATGCATCGTAGTAGCCTTCGCTCAAAACATATGTTCCAAGCATTATTCTTCTCTTAACTTCCTTTCCAAAGCCCTCTGTCCGTGACTTTACATAAGTTGTATACAGATCAGTTGCCTCCTTGCTTCGATGTCCAAAATGAATTCCATCATAGCGTGCTAAATTGGAGGATGCTTCAGCTGTAGATATAACTTGATAGATAGGCACAAGTTGGTCTAGCAGATCAAATTTCTCAACCTCCACTTCATGACCTTCTTCTTTAAGAGAATTGATCAACTCTTCCGTTCTGCTTTTAACTTCTTTGCTTAATCCTTCATGATTCAAATGAGAGTCAAGGAAGGCAAGTTTGTATTTCTTTTTTTCCGTGGAGAGACTTGCACTATACTTAGGAACCAGCCTGCTGCTGCAGGTACTATCAAACTCATCGCCTCCAGAAATAACTTCCATGACCAATGCAATGTCTCTCAGATCAGTTCCCAATGGCCCTATCTGATCCATTGAAGAAGAGTAGGCAACAAGACCATGTCTGGAAACCCTTCCATAGGTTGGCTTCAACCCAATTGTTCCAGTAAATGAGGCCGGTTGGCGAATTGAGCCTCCAGTATCTGAACCAAGGGCAATATGACAAAGTCCGGCTGCTACAGAAGCCGCTGCGCCACCTGATGACCCACCTGGGGTTTTTGCCGGATTCAAAGGATTCTTGACCGGTCCAAAAAATGAGTTTTCATTGGATGAGCCCATGGCAAATTCATCACAATTGGTTCTGCCAATGATGATTGCGTCTTCAGCTAACAATCTATCAACTACAGTAGATGAAAAGAGTGATTCAAATGATTCCAGAATGTGAGATGATGAAGAGACGGTATGACCTTTATAGCATATATTATCCTTGATAGAAACGATCATTCCCGCCAAGGATCCAGCAGAACCTTCTTGCACTTTCTTGTCAACTTCTTTTGCTTTCTCTAATGCCGAAGTCTCAAAGATTTCCAGAAATATGTTGAAATCATTCTTCGATCTAATTTCCTCAATGAGGTCTTTGCATAGATCGAATACCTTCAACTCCCCTTTCAGTAACCTTTCTCTAATATTAGAAAAGGAATCCAACTTGGTCAAAATACTTTAATTTATGATTTGGAATCGTTTCCTTCTTTGGAATTCTCTTTTTCCTCATTATTGGTTGCATCTTTAAACTCTTTGATGCCTTTTCCAACCCCCTTCATTAACTCGGGAATCTTCTTTGCTCCAAATAGTAAAATGACCAAAATAACGATCAATATGATCTGTTGAGGTCCAAACATGCCTGCGTAAACTATGTTCGTTAGCTCCATTCGCTTAGATTTAAAGCAAAATTAGGCATTTTGGACTCAACGATGTTACATTCTTTAGCAATAGATAAATTTGCGCGGATATGAGGGAAGTAGAGTATTTGATCATTGGTCAAGGAATAGCCGGAACCGTTCTTGGTTATCAATTGCTCAAGAAGGGAAAAAATGTATTGATCATTGACAAAGGTCATGAACATTCAGCCTCCTATGTTGCCGCAGGAGTAGTAAATCCCTTAGTTCTAAAACGACTCACCTTAAGTTGGAGAGCTTTGGAGTTTCTTGATTTTGCACATTCTTTTTATCCGGAATTGGATGAAATGCTTTCTATTCAAAGTTTTCACAGAGCTAAGCTCAACAAGCTTATTTCTTCTGAAGACGAGCAACTTTTTTGGGAAAAAAGATGGCACTCTGTTCCTTTAGATGGTATTGCAGAAAGAGAGTTGGAATTTCTCAAAGACAAGAACTTTAAAACAGATTTCAAAAAAGGGTCGGTAAAAGGAACAGCCTGGGTTGATCTGAAAAAGCTTTTAAATACTTTCCGAGAGTACGCAAGAGATAAGGATATCTTGATAGAAGAGACTTTTGACTATTTGGATCTTGAATGCAGGAATTACAGAAATATTGTATTTGAAAAGATCATTTTCTGCGAAGGCGCCTCTTGTACTTCAAACCCATATTTTGACTTTCTTCCATTTAGTTTGAACAAAGGTGAGCTGATCACGATCAAATGTCCGGCTTTGAACCTCAAAGAGATCTACAAGAAAAAAGTATTCGTGCTTCCTTTGGGAAATGATCTATACCGGGTAGGTGCTACTTATGATAGAGATTTTGAAAAGCAATATGATGCGCAGCTCAAACGAAAGGAACTCATAGAACAGTTTGAAGCAATATTCAACTGTGAGTATGAGATTGTAAATCAAGAGTCAGGCATTCGCCCTGCTGTTAAAGATCGCAGACCCCTTTTGGGACAGCACCCATTGCTAAAGAATTTTTATTCTTTCAATGGATTAGGATCTAGAGGTTGTTTGATGGCACCCAAACTCAGCGAAGAGCTGATTGATTTTATGGAAAATGGGGTCGACCTAAACAGTGAAGTTGATCTGAACAGGTTCTATCAATCCTAATTAGGCCAAGTTGAGCCTTTGATATAGCTCATCCTTGTACGATCCTCCAATTGGGATCTTCTTATCTGAATTTTCCAGAATAAGGATGGCTCCCTCAATGGATTTGATCCTTTTTAAATTCAGGATATAGGATCTGTGAACCCTCATGAAAGATTCAGCCGGAAGTTTTTTCTCAATATCCTTCATTGTTGAGTGGATGGTATACTTATCATTCGGCGTGTGAATGATCACATAATCTTTCAAGGCTTCAACAAAAAGGATTTTGTCGTTCTCAACCTTCACGAGTCTTGAGTTAGACTTAACATAAATGAACTCCTTGGAAAGGGGAGAGGATTGTATGATCTTACTTTCTTCAATACCGGCTATCTTTTCCTTCTCTTTTTTGTATTTGTATAAAGCCATTTCAATAGAAGTCCGAAGATCTATCTCCTTGAAAGGTTTAATAACATATCCATAGGGCTCTGTAACCTTTGCCTTGCTAATGGTTTTTTCATCAGCGTAGGCCGTCAAGAAAACCACAGGAATATCATACTGATCTTTGATCTTTTTCGACACCTCAATACCTGTCATATTTCCCGCCAGCATGATGTCCATGAGGATCAAATCGGGTTTGTTCTCTTCAATAGCCGGAATAACTTTCTCTCCTTTAGATAAAGTTCCAATCACTTCATAGCCGATCTTTTTTAAACAGACCGAAATGTCCTTTGCCACGATGGCTTCATCTTCTACAACTAAAATCTTCTTAGTAGACATTATTCACTCTTTGAAAATATGAGGTCAAATTTACTTCCATCCTCTCTTGATAACCTAATTTCTCCCTCTAATTGCTCTGTTAAGGTATGGACTAGTTGCAAGCCGAGAGTTTCTGTTTGATCCAATTTAATCTCTTCAGGAATCCCAACACCGTCATCGTAAACAGACATTTGAACCTTACCTCCTTTAAGCTCCTTTAAAATCACTGAGATCTTTCCTTTTTCTCTGCCCTCAAAGGCATACTTCAGGGAGTTCGAAATTAATTCATTTAAAATAAGTCCACAAGGTATTGCGCTATCTAAGTTCAAAAAGACCTCCTCTATATGGAAGTCTAACTCAAGGTCTTTCTTTCTAACTTCATACGTACTGACCAAACTTTCCGTAAGACTTTTTACATAAGCAGAAAATTTTAGCTGCGAAAAGTCTTTGGTTCTGTAAAGTCTTTCATGTATAAAAGCCATGGCCTTTATTCTGTTCTGGCTCTCCCTTAATATGTCCAGGATCTTGGGATTCTTTATTCCTGCCGACTGCAAACTCAATATACTAGAGATCACCTGCATATTGTTCTTTACTCTATGGTGAACTTCTTTAAGCAGAACCTCCTTCTCTTTCAGTGAATTCTTCAACTCTTGCTCGGAGATCTTTTTTTCAGTGATGTCGTGACCAATTCCGGATACTTCATTTACCTCATCAGATTGTAGGTTTATCGGGTTTAAGTAAAAGTCTCTATAGTAAATATCTCCACTTAACGATCTTCTTTTTATTTCAAAATTTGATGATTTACCTGAAAAAGCATCCTCAAATTTTTTCTTCCAAAAACTCTCTATTTCTTCCTTCTCGGGATTCGTTTGTGGAACAATCTCGAAGAAACTTTGACCTTTTTGAAGCGTAACTCCCATTTTTTCTTTGAGATCACTTTCAAACACATGGTTAAAGGAGGTCACCTTTAGATCCTTATTAACAGTGAAGAAGAAATGAGAGCTAGTTTCAATAATTGCATTCAATTTTGCTGCCTGCTGATTGATCTCGATCTCTTTTGCTTTTATCTCGCTTATATCTCTTGAAACCCCCATTATTCCTAGCCTAACTCCTTCTGAATTATACAAATAACTCAAAGAGAAGTAAGATGGAAAATCGGTCTTGTCTGACCTCATTAATATAATCTCCCCAGTAAATGAGCTCTTTTTTTCAAGTTGATCAAAGACAAGAACCGCATCTTTATCATATTTAAAAATAGACTTAAGCGGTTTATTCAAGATCTGCTCTTCCTCTACCAATAGCTCCTTTTGTGCTGCAGAGTTGAGCTTATTGATTCTTCCATTCAGGTCAGTGGTAAAGATCATGTCTAGGGAACTTTCAATGATCCCTTCCATATAAGATTGTGCATCTATAAGTTTTTTCTGCGCCTCCTCTTTCTCTTTTAGTTCTGCTTGAAGGATCTTATTGAAGGTCTCAGCAACTTTTGCTTTTTCCGCTTCTCTTTCAGCTTTTCTTCTGTCTGAAATATCCACAAATGATAGCTGTATAGCTTCTTTGTTCTCAAAAAGGACAGAACTGGGAGTTAATTCAATTTCTGTCTCTGTTCCTTCACTACTTGATAAATGTATCTCAACAGATTCATCTAATAACTCTGCATTGGATTCTGAGAACAGTTTGCTCAAATAAGCATCTTCCGAACCTTTGCCCATCTTAGAAATATTCTTTCCCAACAACTTGTCAGGGTCGGAATATTTCAGCACTTCTGCTGCTTTATTATTTGCAAATACAATCTCATTGCTCATATTAGAAATGATAATTCCAAATGTTGAATTATCTATCAACTGCTGATATTTCTGCTGGCTGAGTTTCAGTTGCTCTTGTGCCTTGCTCAGTTCAGAGATATCTATCAAGTTTCCTTCATAGTACTCAGACTCTTCACCTCTGATCCTTGAAACATTCAAGAGGGCAGTGATTCTTTCTCCTTCCTTTCTTTTTAATATTACCTGCCAGCCTTCAATATGGTCGCTCTTCTCAAGCATTTCCATTAACTCCCTTCTTTGCTCTGGGTCATAATAGAAGTCTTTGGCATTTATTTTCTCCTTGATCAGTTCAGGGGAGTCGTAGCCAAAAATTCTTGCAAAGGCATCGTTACACTCGACTATCTTTCCGTTCCTCTCCGTTCTATAAACACCAGCTAAATTTCTTTCAAAAAGATCCCTATACCTCTTTTCCTTTGCCTCTAACTCTTCTCTATATTGATGGGCTTCGGAAATATCTCTTCCAGTAACCATCATTACAACATTCCCCTTGTAAAGTCCTCTTTTGATCTTCATATCTTTAGGGAAGATCTGCCCATTCTTCTTTCTGCTCCAAAATAGAAAACTGATCTCCTCTCCACTTATCATGGCTTCCTCAGCTTTCTTTCTCATATGCTCAATATCATCCATATCAGGAGCAAAGAGAATGTCCGGACCGGCATTCATAAGTTCCTCTCTGCTATAGCCATACTGATCCAGCACTTTCTGATTAATATCCACAAACTCACCTTTATCTCCTATCAAATAGATCAATTCAGAAGAGTTGTCAAATAGCTCCCTATAACTCTTCTCAGACTCCTCCAGTTGTTTTTGACCCTCAATTATATCTGTTATATCAATTATCTGACTAATATAAAATGCTGCTTCTCCATCCGTATTATTCTGAAGTACAATATTGAGAATGGTTTGTAGCTCTCGATTGTCAGAAGTTACAAACCTCAGTTTGGTCTCTTCAGAAACCTTAGGACCTTCTTTGATCTTCTTTTGGACTTCTATTAACTTATCCAGATCATCATGATGGATGATGTCTGTAAATACCAATTGACTAGCTCTCTCTTTTGAATAACCGAGCAAATTCAGGAAGGCTCCGTTGAAGTCAATAATACTTCCTTCTAGATCGCTGGCCATGATGCCAATTGGGGACAACTCAAATAGGGCAATGAATTTATCATAGTTTCTTATGATCTCTCTTTCTAAAGCTTTTCTTTCGTTTATATCCCTTGAGTTGCAGATCAAAACATCCTTTCCAAAATACTTACCCCTTTTTATTATTACCTCTAGTTCTATCTTTTCTCCATTCTTGCCCTTTATGGCCTTTTCAATTGTTTGAGTACTTCCTTCCCATGCAAGCTGATTGATCTTTTCTCTCTCCTCCTTTCCGGCATCGGATCTTTCAAAATCCATATAATCATACTTCTGACCTATAAGATCATCCTTTTCATAGGCAGACAGAGATGTGGTGGTTTTATTCACGTCTACTATCATTCCCTCTTTGTCCAGGATACAAATGAGAGAAGAGCTTTCTTCAAATAAATATTTATACGATTCTTCCGATAAGCTTAATAATCTGTCAAACTCGAAAGATCTATTCAATTCATCTTTGTTTTTAAAGACTTTTACAGTGGCAAGTGCCATTTCATTCTTTCCGAAGTCAACTTTTTGAAAGACCGTATTGACAATTCTGCCGTCTCTCAATTCAATTGAAACAGCTCTTTCAAAATCCACTTCTTTTAAGATATGCTTCTCTCCAATTCTAAGTAAGTTAAAGTTTGAGCCAATCAATTCTTTTTGCTTAGGCTCATCAAAAAGATCAAAAAACTTTTGATTGCATTCCGTTATAGTACTATTATCGAGGTTTAGGAGAACTAATCCATCAGGAGATATATTAAAAATATCATTTAATAGCTTTTGCCTTTTTAGGAGTTTATTCTTCAGGTAAGATCTTGAGAAGGTGATTGCTAATCCTGTTAGAAATATCAAAAGGTAGGTGATGATCAAAAGACCGTAGGAAATCTTTATGCTACCTAAGTATATAGCAGATCCAATGATAATAACCAACAGAAGTGAGCTGATCTGAACATAAGAACGAATGCTATTTTGAGAAAAACAGAAAAAGGCATAAACAAACAAAAATCCCAGGTAATGCCTTTCTTCAAATCCTCTGTCAAATGAAATTTTCAGTACAAGAATGAGGGAGATAGTGTAGAGTAGAAGTATTCCCTTTTTAAGAAGACTATTTGAAATATCAAAAGCAAAGGTTACAAAGAGAACTCCCAAGTAAAATGAGCTGAGAAATAGCCCGGAAGAAAAACCATAACCTTCAAATCCAAAATCTGATAAAGCAATGGCAAAAAAGTTAACTACTAAAAAGCCGATGAAAAGTTCAAGGCGCAAAAGATTCTTAGTAGAGATCTTTACTCCTTTTTTCCTGAGGAAGTCAATTGACATCCGATAAAATTAGAAAAAGCTGTTCAAGGTATTATTCCGAACGCAACTTAAATTTTGCACCATCAACCTTTTTCTCAAGACCATCTTTATAAATGATGGTCAAATACTCAATACCATTCTCATCATACCATCTCCATTTCCCATCCCTGACACCATATGAATACTCTTCTTCTCTGATCAATAATCCATCCTCATTAAAGTACTCGTGTTTTCCATGAGGCCTTCCTCCATCGTAATTCCCTTGAAAAGCGATCTTACCGTTTGGATGCTTGAACTCCCAATAGCCATTTCTGTCTCCGTATAAATATTTCCCGCTCTCTGAATGATCATTTAAAGCATAATACCATTCTCCTTCTCTTTCTCCTTCTAAGAACTCCCCTTTGGTAATAACATTTGAATTTTTGTCATATTCGACTAGCATGCCGTCTTCCTCTCCCTTCAGAAATTCTTCACTTCTTTGTAATGTTCCATCTTCATAATACCATTTCCATTCTCCGGTATATTCACCGGATTTATCATAAAACCCTTCTTGTTCTTTTGCTCCCGAAGGGAAATAATAAATCCATTTTCCATACTTCTTACCACTCTGGTATTTTCCCTTTGATTTCAACTGTCCGCCTAAATAATAAAATTCCCAATCCCCTCTTCTCACTCCGCTTCTATCTACAATTCCCTTAGCAATCAGTGAATCTTTTTCATATATCTCAGATGCAATAACTTCTCCCTCTCTATCAAAATACTGACTAACTCCATCCTTCATTCCTGCTAGGTTATAAGTTAATGCTGACTTTATGCTACCATCTTCATAATAAGTATATACGATCTCAAAATCTGCATGATTTTCTTCTTCAGACTGTTTCTGATCATCAATGTACAACTCTGCAGTTTCCAGATTCCCATCAACAGCATATTCTTTAACATATCCATTTAATTTTCCATCCTTGAACCTGCTTTCTGTCTTAACTTTTCCATTGGGATAAAATTCTTTCCAGATTCCTTGTTTTAATCCCTCTTCATCTTCTCTGTTGATCTTCTCCCTTTTGGATATAAATCCCTTCTCATAAGTAATTATCTCCAAGATCCTTCCATCTTTAGCATACAAGTAACCTATACCATCTCTTCTTCCTGTATCAAATGGCGTTTCCTTTTTGATCAAAGAATTAGAAGAATCCGGATAATATTCTATTTCCAAGCCTATTTGAATTCCATTTTCAAATTCTTGAACCTTACTCAAATAGCAATCTTCATATTCCTCGCTTTTGCCAAATTTTATACCCTCCTTATAGGTTATAATATTTGTTAGATTACCATTTTTATCATAGAACTTCCACTCGCCATCTAATTCAAAATTGAGACGATTTCCTTCCGATTTTCTCAGCTGATTGGGGTAGTAGGATATCCAGTATCCATCGGGCTTTCCATCAACTAGTAAACCTTCGCTTGAAATGATACTGTCCTCATAAAAATATGCCTGATAATACTTGCTACTTCTGTCTGCAAATTGAGCAAATAAAACAGTAGGAAGTAGAAAAGAAAAAATAAAAGCAATTCTTAACAACACTATATAATATAATAGTTTTTTAAAAAAATTTAAAGAATGATGTTACTACTATTAGCTTGTTCATACTGTTGGTAGTTTTTCATCAATCTGTTTGCAAAAATGACTTATTAAAATAGTATAACACCTTTTCAACATAAAAAGTGTTCTTAAACCATTGAAAATAGTAGTATCTAATTTTAAATTAACAATTGGTTAATACCCCATTCTTTTGAAAAATAAACTAATATTTGACATCAAATAGGAAGGATAAGTTGTTTAGAAACTAAGCAAAGCTTTTTCTAAAAATGATAGCTTACCGTATATATAATATCAATTTAAAATTAAAGCCAATAAAGCAAGCTTTGTTTTTAAAAGTTATTAGTATTGAAAAAAATTAATCAACACCTATTATTAACATCGAATTAACAAGCTAATAATGAAAGTAGCAATTGGAGGAGATCACGCAGGATATAGGCTCAAAGAAGAGTTAAAGAAATTTATTGAAGAACTGGGACATCAGGTTGAAGATTTCGGTCCAGCTAATGAGGAAAGTTGCGATTATCCGGATATTGCTCACCCTTTGGCAAGTTCAATAGTTTCCAAGAAAAATGACATTGGAGTAGCAATTTGTGGAAGTGCCAATGGCATAAATATGACCTTGAACAAACATGCGGGAATTAGGTCTGCTATCAGTTGGAATGAAGAATTAGCTGAATTGGCAAGATTGCATAATGACGCAAATATTATTGCTCTTCCTGCAAGGTTTATTGATCTTGATACCGCAAAGCGAAGTGTAAAAATTTTTTTAGAGACAAATTTTGAGGGTGGTAGACATCTGAGAAGAGTAAATAAGATAGACCTATAGTATTATGAAGATCAGAACTGGAATTAGCCTTTTTCTTACCGTTATAAGCAGTTCATTATTCTCGCAAGCTTTTGACTCAACTGCATACAAATATGCAAACGAGATAAAAGCTGAGACTTTGAAAAAGCACTTAGAGATCATTGCATCTGATGAGTATGAAGGAAGAGAAACAGGGAAGAAAGGTCAGAAAATGACCATGGAATATTTGATAAAGAATTTCAAAGAATATGGCATAAAGGATTACAATAATCTAAACTACAGGCAAGAATACCCTTTGGTAGAACAAATGACTGACAACATTACACTAACCATAGGGGAAAAAGAGCTTGAACTTTTTAAAGACTTCTTTATTAGACCTTCTTTTATAAAGAACCAGGAATTGAGTGGTTCAATAAAGTTTTATGCACAAGAAGAAGATGCTAAAGAAGGGTCTAATTTATTTGTTTGGAAGAAGGATACAGCCAGTAGTTATATTGGATCTATCAAAGAGCAAGTGTTTGTATTGAGAGAAACAAATGCAAAGTGCGCATTCTATTATGATGAAGAATTAACGGAAAACCTTGAGAAATACTCACATTATTATAAAGACAGTAAGATCAAGCTAGCCTCTGATCTAGAAAAAGAAGAGTTGCTTTTGATCAATCTAACAGACAGTGGATTTGATAAATTTTTGAAGCAAGCATCTGTTAAAAGGAAAAAGTTAGACAAGTCCGGATCAGAAGTATTCTCTGATCTAGAAGTCCCATTTAAGCTGAATATAAATAAGCCAACGAAGAACCTAATGGGAGAGAATGTGCTCGCCTATATTGAAGGGGGAGATAAAAAGGACGAGTTGATCGTTATAACTGCTCACTACGACCATTTAGGAGTTAAAGATAGTTTGATCTATAATGGAGCAGATGATGACGGTACAGGCACAGTAAGTCTTCTAGAGATAGCAGAATCTTTTATGTTAGCTCAAAAGGATGGCTTCAAACCCAGAAGAAGCATCTTGATCATGCCGGTTTCAGGAGAAGAAAAGGGCTTACTTGGGTCTAGATATTATACGGATCATCCTGTCTTCCCTTTGGAGAGCACTGTGGCTAATCTAAACATTGATATGATCGGCAGGTATGATAAAGACCACGCAGATGATAGTAACTATGTTTACTTGATAGGTGCAGATCGATTAAGTCAAGACTTGCATGATATAAGTGAGGAGGCAAATAAGACCTATACAGATTTCAATATCGATTATAAGTACAATAAGAAAACAGACCCCAATAGGTTTTACTATAGATCTGACCATTACAATTTCGCCAAGAACGATATCCCTGTTATCTTTTATTTTAGTGGCGTTCATGAGGACTATCATCGAGCAACCGATACTGTTGAGAAGATAGATTATGATAAGACAAGAAGAGTAGCTCAACTAGTTTTCTATACCGCTTGGGAGCTGGCAAATAGAGAAGAACGAATAAGACTGAATAAGGATAAGGAGGAAGAAGAGTAAGCTAGTATTTTTCCACAAGCAAGCTATCTATAAAAGACTCTGTTTGGAGCTTGTATTCATTATATAGCTCTCCTGTTCCCGGTCCGTAAAATCCAGTGTATACTTTTCTAATCCTATTTTTCTTATCAAGATATAAAGTGGTTGGATAAGACATTATATGATTCAACATTGGGAAGATGTCAGTAGGGTGATGACTTCTGTCGAACCCTCCCAAAAGAAGGGTGTAATTCAGATCATATTTCTCTTTCAGGCGTATCAAATTTTTTAAAGCCCTTTCTTTTTGCCTTGTTCTTTCGAAGGCTATTCCAATTACTTCAAACTCCTTTGAGGCGTATCTGCTCATGAGATCGTTGAGGTAAATGCTTTCGTCCAGGCAGTTTGGGCACCAACTTCCCATTATCTGTATGAGTTTTACCTTTCCATTGAATTGTTCATTATCCAAACTCACTGTTTCACCTTTGATATTTTCAAGCTTGAAAGAGATGGAGCTGCTGTCTGAAGAACTTGTCAATTTCTCAGGGTCTCTCAATTCAAACTCAGAATTGACTTTGGCTGTCCAGTTTTCCTCAAAATGAATCCCTGAAATAAATACACCACTTAAGGCGCTATCTGATATCTCAGCTGAAAAATAGAAGGCATGAGAGCCGTCAAAAGTGCTTAAGTAGAGACTATCTCCAACAACAGCTCCTTCAAGGAAGCGATAGTCTCCGGTTTCCGTAGCAAAAGTTCCACTTACTCTTGCTCCATTTTGCTCAAAGAGACCAATGGCTTTGTACTCATCTTCAGTACCCGGACTAAAAGTGACTTCGTATTTTTTAAATAACCTTCTAGAAGTATTTGTCTGAGAAGGTTTCTCAAATCTTTCTTTATCAGACTTGCGCGCCCAAACATCAATTTGGTAGTCTTCACTCTTATAGTAGTTGACCCAAACTCCACTCATGCTATCAGTTGAATGGACTTTTAAGTAGAAGGTTGATTCAAAGACCGGCATGTTGGCGATCAAGCTATCATTTCTTACAATAACATCATCCAATAAGATCTCTTCCTCTGAATTAAAGATCTTAAGTTCGTAACGATCACCCATATTTATCAATTGAGCCTCAAAGGGCAATAGAGCTTTCTTGAGATCCATATGAAAGAGCCAGCTGCCTTCGTTAGGAATCAGTTGATCAGAGGGGTTGTTTGGAGGAGAACAGGATTGCTTTACAATCAATGCTCCCATTAGCAATAATAAAAATGTGAGCTTTCTGCTATTCTTCATTCGCCTTCTTTTTTTTTTCACTCTTGGGTCTGATAGAAGCTACACCTCCGGATATGATCATCTTCATCACGTCAGCAGAGGAAGCGTCCAGGGCGGTTACATTTTTCTTTGGCACAATGTAGACCTCCCCTGAGATAGCATAGGAGAAAGGCAAGTAAACAGCTACTTTATCATTGCCGATCGATATATCTGACAAATCATCTTTTGTAACAAATCCAAGTCGTTCCATCTCTATTCCTTCACCCATTTTTACTAAAACCGGCTTTTTAAATTGCTTTTTCTTTCCAACAAAAGCATTCATCAAATCCTTCATTGAAGTATAGATGATCTTAATAAGTGGTGTATTTTCTATGACCCTTTCAAACGGTCTCAAATACTTAATAAAGATCTTAGTCCCTAAAAAGCCAACCAGAGTTACCACAACAAAGAGAATAAGGATTCCCAAACCCGGTATCTCTAGGTTGATGAAGCCATCAAGCAGAACTACCAAATAGAAGATCACATATACTGTTGCAACTATTGGAACCAAATAGAAAAGTCCCTGCAAAAAGTACTTTGCTATTAGCGTATAAAACCTTCTATTCTTCATTTCTTTTTTGGAATTGAGGACAATATAAGATGGTAACTATCATCTACCCACTCAAAGATCTGTGAGTTCTTGAGCGACCCTTTTGGGTCAATAGAGTTCCAATGTTGCTTATTCATATGATAGCCAGCTGTCACTTCTTCATAGTGTTCTCTGAGTTCAATAGCCTTATCAGGGTCGCACTTGAGATTGATCCTTTCAAATAGCTCTATATCACAAAGGGCAAACATTTTCCCTTTTACTTTAAATACCAGAACATTCGGACCAAATGGAGTGCTCTCTTCCACCCACTCTTTTGAGAGGCAATATTCTCGAAACTCTTCAACGTTCATTTAGTAAACTCTATTTGAGAGCAATTTGTCGGTTAGGGCAAAATAATCTAAAAGGTCAGTTGGCACTGTTGGTCCTTTAGTGGGGTCTCTTTTGTGCCCCAAGCGAACCATAACAGCATCTAACTCAGGGATGGTAACGATATACTGTCCTAATATACCACGTGCATAAAGCACTTTCATTCCTTTATATTCAGTTATCCACCAGTGATAGCCATAGTAGTCAACTACTTTTCCGTTTTTGTCTTTTATGTTGACCGGTTGAGAAAGTTCCTCAAAGTAGTTCTTACCAATTATCTCGGTACCGTTCCAGCTGCCACTGTCCAGCATAAGTTTTCCAATTCTTGCAAAATCTCTTGCATTGCTATAAAAGCAACAATATGCCTTCTCCCAACCTTCTTCGTTAATTGTCCACATGGCATTATGAGATGCCCCGATCTGCTGCCAGACCTTTTCAGAAAAGAACTCAGACAGGGACTTACCGCATGCTTCTTTTAGGATAAAGTTCAAGATGAGAGTATTTCCTCCTTGATATTCCCACAGCTCAGAAGGGCCATACAAGACCTCTTTGTCCATTGTTAAGTCATATAGCTCATCTCCATAATAGGTTTGGGCCATGAACCCAAAAGGGTCTCCATAGCTTTCGCCAAAAGCAATTCCGGAACTCATTCTCAATAAGTCCTTAATGCGAATTTTACTTTTTTCTGCTGTTTTGAATTCATCTAGAAAGTCACCAACAGCTTGATCTACTGATTGAACACAACCGTCCTTAATGGCAGCCCCAATAGCGATGGCCACCAAGCTTTTAGCAACGGAAAAAGAATTTGAGTAGGAAGCCTCACTGTAACCGTCCCAATATTTTTCAAATAAAATGGAATCATTTTGAATGATCAGGTAGGCAACACTTTCCCAATTATTATGAAGGGCCTCTTCTTCCGGCTTTAATTGATAAAGGTTGTAATGGGCACTTTTTGGCCATGGAACATGCTTGGACTGTTCTACGATTCTGTTGTCAAATTTTTTATAATCCTCAATTGTAGGACCTGTTTTGCCAACTAAATAGGTGCTTTGGACAGCTTTTATTAGATAGGAATTACCGCTGACCATCAGAACAATGACAATAAGCAGTATTGCCAAGAGTAAAGAAAAAATAAAACGAAGGAAGTATCGTAGGAACTTCATTCCATAAAGGTAAGAAGCAGTATCTTATTTTAAGTCTGCCAGCATATCTTTTAGTCCACTGATCACATTTACCTCAACGGAATCAATGTCTTTCAACTCTGCCAGGTAATAAGAAACCCAATCGCCCAAATGAATGAAATAAATGGCTTTCTCTAGCATAGAGTCTCCTTTCGCCCATAGTTCTTTAATGTGCGGAGTATATTTTCCTATCACTTTTTTGGTAAAGTCGAAGCGCTCCTTGTTTCTATAGTAGTCAGTTTCATCTCTCAGGAGAAGAACAGCAAGCTGATGATCTTCTTTGGTCCATCCCACCAATTCGTTATGGTTCAATTCAGGAAAAACATGATGCCAGCAGAGCATTTTAGCGTTCTCATTGATCTGTTGTCTCAGTCTTACCAATACACCCTCCCATCGATCCTCCGCGTATAAGATAGGTAGTTTATTCTCTAGGAATTTTGCAATTTCCTTTGCTTCTGATCTAATTGAGCTTTCTTGAGATGAGATCAACTCAATAGCCAATTGGAACTCAGAGATGAATTGATCATCAATAAGTCCGTACTTTTTCAAACAAAAGAACAATTGTGGAAATGCCAAACCAAAAGCAGCTCTTGGAGGAAGGCCACCTGGAATGACTATATGGTTCAAGCCTTCATTTTTTGCAACACCTTCAAAGCTGCCGCCGGAGCAAATAACTGCTACCTCTGCATTCTTTTTCTTTGCTTGCTCATACATCGCAAGGGTTTCTTCCGTATTTCCTGAATAGGAGCAACAGATCACAAGGCTATTTTCATTG
>JAUIGQ010000126.1 GCA_030429925.1 Bacteroidia bacterium
CACACTCTTTAGGTGAGTTGTCCAGTCAAAATCGACAGTTGAGAGTACTTCCAATTCGTTCATGATGCGTTCCCCCTCATATAAAGAATGTGTCGTGGAATTCCGAGACTATTGATGACGGCAGCTGGACACTTGCAGGCGGTAAAGGCGAAACTTACAAAGTGAGTAAGAAGACATCCAAATTGGAATGGGTGGGTAAAAAAGTTACAGGTCAGCACAACGGTGTGATCAACATCCATGACGGAGAAGTAACAGTAGAAAACGGAATGATCAGTGGAGGTACCTTATGGATCGACATGGGATCAATTACTGTTCTTGACATTGAAGACGAAGGCACCAATGCTAAATTGACCGGTCACCTTAAATCTCCTGATTTCTTCTCAGTGGAAAATCACCCAAAATCAAAATTAGAGATCACCAAAGTGGAATCAAAAGGCGGTGATAAATATCACATCCACGGAAATCTTACGATCAAGGATATTACTGAGAAAGTAGAGATTCCTGCTACCATAAAAATGGAAGAGGGAAAGCTGGTTGCCATTGGTGAAACGGAGATCGATAGAACTAAATACGATATCAAATACGGTTCTGGCAAGTTCTTTGATGATCTTGGCGACAAGATGATCGATGACAACTTCATGGTGAAGTTCAAGGTCGGAGCAATGAAATAAAGACTTAGTGGTTAGTAGAGTCAGAGGTCGCAATTCCTAGAGTTGCGGCCTTTGTTTTTTCTACCCCTACCCTATTTTGCAAATAAGTACTAATCTTGCCTATGAACTTGCTTTTAGAGAGCACCTATAGAATACTCAAAAAATGGTTGAGGAAGTTTCCGGCACTCTTAGGACTGTTTGCCCTTATAGCCATTCTGTACGACTTTGGCTTTGACCAGAGTCCTTTCTTTCAAGGCTTTCTTAATGAACTCTACATCTTCACATTAAGCATTGGAATCCTCTCTACTCTAGGTAGATATATTGCAAGAGGAAAACCTCTCTATCGAAAGACCATCTATTTCGATTTTCTCAGTATCAGTTTCTTTGTGATCGTACTCTTGAATGAATTTGAGCTATTTCAAAGCTCGGAGTTCCTCTCCTATTTCCAACATAAAACACTCAAGTATGCAGCACTATTCCTGGTTTTCATAAGAGAAGTTTCCGCTCTGCAGATCAACTTTAACAGAACCCTTTTCAATCCTGCCCAATTCTTCGTTCTTAGTTTCATGCTTATCATCGGACTGGGTACCGGCTTACTGCTTTTGCCCAATGCCACTCATGAGGGGATCTCCTTCTTAAATGCCCTCTTCACTTCCACCTCAGCCGTTTGCGTAACCGGATTGATCGTAGTGGATACCGGAACATACTTTACCCTATTCGGCAAATCCATAATCTTGGTATTGATCCAGATCGGAGGAATAGGTATAATGACCTTTGCCAGCTATTTCAGTTATTTCTTCAGCGGAGGAAGTAGTTATGAGAATCAATTGGTCTTGAGTGATCTTACCAGTTCCAATAAATTAGGAGAAGTATTTGGCACATTGAAAAAGATCATCATTGTTACCTTCAGCCTTGAAGTAATAGGTGCTGCCTTGATATTCATAACCCTTGATAGCAGAGAAGTATACTCCTATCTCGACAAAGGTTTCTTTGCTCTTTTTCACTCCATTTCTGCCTTTTGTAATGCCGGATTCTCCACCTTGGAACATTCTCTTTTTGATTCAGGATTTAGATTCAATTATGGGCTACAATCTATCATCCTAGGACTATTTGTAATTGGTGGGTTAGGCTTTCCTATAGTATTCAACCTTTTCAACTATGTAAAATACCTTATCAGGAATCGACTATTTCCTGTAATTACGGGACACAATAAAGAACAAACGATTACCCCTTGGGTATTGAATTTAAATTCCAGGATCGTACTGATCACCACTTTTGCCTTACTCTTCTTGGGATCAGCCATCTTTATGATCTTTGAATACCACAACAGCTTGGCAGAACATTCCTTTTTTGGAAAGATCATTACTTCTATTTTCTCTGCTGCAACTCCCAGAACAGCAGGATTCAATACGGTAGATACATCGGCATTGAATTTTTCTACCATCATGCTCATCTTTTTACTAATGTGGGTAGGAGCATCTCCAGCTTCCACGGGAGGAGGAATCAAAACTTCCACCTTTGCTATTGCCACCTTGAACTTCTGGAGTTTAGCTAGAGGTAAAGAAAGAATTGAGTTGTATAGAAGAGAGATCGCCAATATTTCTGTTATGAGAGCCTTTGCCATTATCTCTTTATCACTTATTGCCATTGGTGTAGGTGTATTTGCAATTGCCTACTTCGACTCCGATAAGAAATTGATAGATGTGGCTTTTGAATGTTTTTCAGCCTATAGTACCGTAGGATTAAGCCTTGGAATAACCGGAGATCTCTCCAATGCTAGTAAATTTGTGCTGATCTCATTAATGTTTACAGGAAGGGTGAGTATGTTGTCGCTATTGATAGCCATTACACAAAAAGAAAGAAGAAAGCATTATAGATACTCTCAGGATGAGATATTGATCAACTAAGAGAAGAAGGACAGAGATCGAGGACGAATTGTGCAAAAAGAATACAGAGTATAGCATGTAGAGAGCAGAAGACCACTTATTAATTGAAATGAAGTCTTGCTTCTTAGCTCTTGTCTCTTGGTTCTAAAAAAATAAGAAATGAAATACATAATATTCGGTTTAGGGAACTTTGGATCTTCATTGGGACAGAAGCTTACAGAGCAAGGCAATGAAGTAATTGGTGTGGATGTTAGCATGGATAAGGTGGACGACCTCAAGGAAAAGATGTCGCATACTGTCTGCCTGGACTCAACCGACCAGTTTACAGTATCAGGACTTCCCTTGAAAGATACAGATGTAGTGATCGTCGCGATCGGTGAAGATCAAGGGGCCAATATCATGACCACAGCCGTCTTGAAGAACCTGAATGTAAAACGACTGATCAGTCGGGCTATTACCCCATTGCACGAAACCGTTCTAGAGGCTATTGGTGTAGATGAGATTGTTCATCCGGAAGAAGAAACTGCTGAAAGATGGGCTAAGAAATTATGCATGAAGGGAGTTGTGGATTCATTTGAACTAAGCGGACAATTCTCAATTGTGGAAGTGAGTGTTCCCAAAAAGTATGTAGGTCAGACACTTCAGGAAGTTGGGTTCAGGAGGAAACACAATGTAGTAGTGCTAACCACTATTAAGAAGTCGCAGAGCAAGAATATGCTGGGCATCAATAGAAACGAACTTCAGGTACAAGGAGTTGCCTCACCCAAAACCGTTCTGGAAGAGAATGACATCATGGTGATCTTTGGTGACAATAAGGATATCAAGAATCTTCTGAAAGAAACGGAGGAATAGAAGCGAGAATATAATTGCTTCTGCGTTGAAAGTGGCTTCGACTCCGCTCAGCCTGACTCTTGATTTCGCATCGACTTTTCTCTCACAGACCTCCTCGTCTTCTCCTTGTCCTCTGTGACCTTTCAATTTGCATTAACTAATCCTCATCACCTTCCTCCTCCATCTCATCATCATCTGAGAGAAGTTCACCTTTCAAGAAATTCAGGGCAATTGCATTTGCTTCTTTGGCAGCGGCTTCATTGTACCTCTCTTGAGTAGGATTGGCAAAGGCATGATCGGCATCAAAGCCCTTGATGATCACATCCTCATCAGTTTGTTTCATATTCTCGGCGAATTTGTTGGCCACTTCTTCATTGATCCATTTATCTTGCTTCCCATAGATGAATAGCACATCTGCCTCTAACTTCTTCAGCTCTTCCACATCTTCAACTGGCATTCCGTAATACATCACACAGGCTTCAGCCCTTTCTCCGGCAGCAATAGCACCCTTCAATGACCATCCACCACCAAAGCACCAACCAATGGTTCCAATTCTCGCATCAGCAGGGATCATTGCCAAAGCACCCTGGATGATGGACATGATCCTTTCCTGATCAGCAGATTGCATGTATTGTTGAGCACTTTCTCTTGTTGTTGCCACTTTTCCATCATATAGGTCTAAAGCGATCATATTTGCTCCATCCAATTGCTGATGCCAATGGTCGGACTCTTCCTTCACATAATCATTCAAACCCCACCATTCGTGGAATACCAGCACATAGTTCTTGCTTTCTTCATTCATGATGGCATAGGCATTAGCAGCTGCTTGTCCCTCTACCTTTATCTGGATCATTTCACCCAGGCTCCCTTCTGCTTCCATTTCACGAGGTTCATCGTGCTTCTCTCTGAACTCGGCCTGATCTCCCAATTCTTCAAAAGTTTGTTTTTTCTGTTCTTGGTTTTGATCTCCCCCACAAGCAGCTAGAAATAAAACTGCAGAAAGGATCGTAGTAGTTCTAATTAGTTTCATGATTTTTATTTTCATTAATAGAATTAAATATCTTCTCTTCAATTCTTTGCTCCTTTGCTCCTTTTTTCCTTTCCAAAAAGCTATTCCCCATCTTGCTCTGACCAGTTCAATTTAAGGTAGAGTGAATCAAAGTACTTCTCAAAATCAGCAAGCGCTTCCGGTCCTTGGTATCGGTTAACGATCTGCTTGAGTTCATCATCCCTTCTCAGAGTGGTGATCACTGAAGGTAGGTCCGTAACCCCTTCTGAGTCATATTTGTTTTTCATATTAAAATAGCCGACCTCTTCTGCTTTGGCCAGCAATTTCTTGAACCATTCAGGATCAGCTTTCCCTTGAAAGGTCCCCTCTTTCTCCACCCATTTCTCGGCTTGGTAAAGTACCGTTCCATCTTCATAAACGGTTAAGGTATAGATCGGACATCTTCCGAAACAAGCTGTGCGTTGGATCCTGGCTACTGCATTCTCCGGGAAATCGATCTTTTGCTGACTCTCAACCGCCACCTCTTTGCTTGGCTTCTCCACCAATTCCTCTTGGGTTTGCTCTGTCAATGCTTGCTCTTTCTCGCTGACCTCCTTCTTGGATTTGCAAGCGAATAGACCAATGGACAGAATTACAATACTCAATAGAATTCTCATAAAATTGCTTTTATACAAAGATGGTTAAAATCATACGTTTAACAACTAGACCATTCATGCAACCCTTTGTTTTGTAATTTTCAAAAAATATTGATCGGCAATCTCAAATAAACCTCTGTTGAAGATGAATTTATTTTGGTATTCGATATTTGGTTTGCAGTTAGTTGGCAACAATATGATTGAAACTCAGTTAAAAATTATAGAAGAGAAAGAATTTAAAGATTTTTTTCAATTAATAGATCGCAATAAAAAGAGACTAAAGAGATATTTTCCACTCACCGTGCAGAAAAATGAAAGTATTGAATCGACAATTGAATATTTAAAAGAAATAGCTGAAAAAACAGATAATAGAGAAACTTATGTTTTTGGAATCTATACTCAAGAGAAATTAATAGGAGTAATATATATTAAAGAGATTGATTGGAGAATTCCAAAATGTGAACTTGGTTATTTTATAGATAAAAAATTTGAAGGGAAAGGGTTAATGTCAAAGGTTATTGAAGAAACTACAAAGTATTGTTTTGAAAGATTGAAAATTGAAAAGATATTTCTAAAAATTGGTTCAGAAAATATTGGTAGTAAACGATTAGCGATAAAAAATGGATTCCTTTTAGAAGGAATATTACGCAATGAATTTAGAATCGAAACCAATGAGCTAATAAATGTTGAATACTATGGGAAACTTAATCCCATTACATACAACTTCTGAATCAAAGAATGTTAACAGCAACAAGGCAAAAGATAAGATCAACCTTTATGCACAAGGCGAAATAATTTTCTTGATCGTTATCGCAATCCTAGTTCAGATCATTATACTCTACAAACCAAAAGAGTAAAAAATCACTCTCCTCTTTGGTTAGGAAAGTCAAGCACATTGGTTGTCAAAAAAACCTTTCAAATTCCTTCCCAAAATCTTGATCTACCATCCACTATTCTGCTGTTTGGTTCTGTCTTCTATAGATTAAAGATCCATGCTGTTCTTTAATGAAAAATTGAATGTTTCAATTCTGTAATTTTGAACCTTATTTTTCACTGACCCTTAAGCATTCAACGCATTTACCATATATATGCACAAAGCTCTTAAAGTACTTTCCACTGTCATTATTTGTCTTTTTATCCTTTCCATCTATGGATGGATGGTGGACCAGATCTCCAGCAAGAATAAAAAATTCGGCTTTCTCACAGAACCTATCAAGTTCATGTACACCTTCCCCAACCTCTTCGAACAATCTGTTGAGGAAGTGAAGAAATTACCGCAGGTCTTTCTTCCCACTCCAAAGGATTTTCAACCTATCAATAAACTTGAGAAAGACCTTCTTGTACTTATTAGCTATCCAGATAAGAAGAATGATCGATTGATCGTTTTGATGAATCTTAAGAACGACTCCATTAGTAAAACATGGAAGATCAAGAACAACTATAAGAACACAACAAGGATCATGCATCCAATGCTCTATTCAGACGGATCATTGCTATACAAATACAATGAGGAACAGCCGGGTTTGATCATGAAAGATCCCAATGGAAATATCCTTTGGCAGAACCAAAAACTAGTTCCTCATCATGGGATGAATCTAGACAAGGATGGAGACATTTGGGCCTGTACCTACAATAAACAAAATCCGGTAGGCATCTACTACCTAAATGGAGAAGAAGTGAGATACAAGGATTTTAGGATCACTAAATATGATAAGACAGATGGAAAGATCCTTTTCGACAAATCCATTACTGCCATACTTAAAGAAAACAACATTGGTAACTACATACTGAAGACAGACATTAGCAAAGACCCTCTCCATCTAAACGATGTGCAACCTGCTCTTAAGACTACTGAGCTCTACAAGGAGGATGATGTCTTCATCAGTCTTAGAAACATTAGTCTGATTCTTCACTATAGGCCCTCTACCAATGAATTGATCGATATTATTGAAGGTCCTTTTGCACACCAACACGATGTGGACTTCCTTAACGATAGCACCCTGGTGATGTTCAACAATAATACTTTTCGCACTTGGCCCGGATCATTTATCCCAAAACTTCCGCTAAAGAATAGAAAAACTTCACCATTTGCAGGGGGCTTTCAGACAAACATCATGAGCTATGATCTGCGAACCAAAGAATTCAAACCCATTGGAAATGAAGTGTTCAAAAAGAACAAGATCCACAGTGTGACTGAAGGCATAGTTGAGTTCGTAACAGATGACACTTATTTTGTAGAACAACAGAACGATGGTATCTTGTGGGTGATCAAGGATGAGGAGGTCATCTATAAGAACGTGCTCCAATCTCATCACAAGGGTCACCACCATATGCCCAATTGGACCAGGGTGATTAGCTATGATTCTGTTTTACTCGAGCCGGAGGGATAGACTAAATAAATACTAAAGCCTATTAAAAATGAAATCACTCTTTATTGTTTTAGGCTTACTCCTATCGTTTTTTGACCTCTTCTCACAGTCGCCCAACTGGCCTGCCATAAAAAGTCAAGCCAGACCCTTGGTGCATGATACAT
>JAUIGQ010000127.1 GCA_030429925.1 Bacteroidia bacterium
GTTCCCTTTTCGCCGCAATTGGCTCAGCAGTAGATAATGAAACAGATACCCAACAGTTCATGTTGCCGGTGACCATACCCTTGATCCTCTCCATTGTTTTCGCTCAAGTTGTGATCGAAAATCCGGATGGACCATTGGGCTTTTGGACATCCATCATCCCCTTCACCTCCCCTATTATCATGATGGTTAGAATACCTTACGGTGTTGCTTCTTGGGAGCTGATCCTTTCTATGGCTATCTTGGTGATCAGCTTTATCGGAACTACTTGGTTGGCTGCCAGGATCTATAGAACCGGTATTTTGATGTATGGAAAGAAGCCGAATTTGAAAGAGATCGGGAAGTGGATCTTTTATAGAAGCTAGGAACGTGAAGTGAGAATTTAGCAGAGAGTCAGGCTGAGCGGAGTCGAAGCCACTTTTATAGCAGACTCACCACAATTGTCTTAGGCTTCAACTCCGCTCAGCCTGACAATTGAAAAATCAAGTTATATTCAGTTTATTTGAAACATGGCAAACATCCTAATCATAGACGACGACCGACCCATTAGAACTTCTTTGACAGAGGTTTTGGAGTATGAAAAATTCAAAGTAGATGCTGCTGAGGATGGGGAGATCGGATTAAAGAAATTAAAGGAAGGCAAATACGACCTCCTGCTTTGCGATATCAAAATGCCCAAGATGGACGGCATGGAGGTTTTGCAGAAGATACAGGATGAGAACATTGAAGTACCGGTGGTCATGATCTCCGGTCATGGTGATATTGAAACAGCCGTTGCCGCCGTTAAAATGGGAGCCTTTGATTTTATCTCCAAGCCTCTTGATTTGAACCGACTATTGGTGACCGTTAGAAACGCCATGGACAAAAGTGAGCTGGTGACTGAGACCAAGCAACTGAGAAAGAAGGTATATAGCAGTAAGCTCAACGATATTGTAGGAGAGTCCAAAGCGATACAGGAAGTGAAAGCATTGATCGAAAAGGTGGCTCCCACCGATGCTCGTGTATTGATCACCGGAGAAAATGGAACCGGAAAGGAGTTGGTTGCCCTCAATCTTCATAAAAACTCAGAACGCAAGAAAGCTCCTTTCATAGAAGTCAACTGCGCAGCCATCCCCTCTGAATTGATAGAATCTGAGCTGTTCGGACATGAGAAAGGAGCCTTTACCTCAGCTATAAAGCAAAAGCAAGGAAAGTTTGAGCAAGCTGAGGGAGGAACCCTCTTCTTGGATGAGATCGGCGACATGAGTGCCTCTGCCCAAGCCAAGGTATTGAGAGCTTTGCAAGAGAACAAGATCTCAAGGGTGGGCGGTGAAAAAGACATCAAAGTGAATGTGCGTGTCTTGGCAGCTACCAACAAGGATCTGAAGGAAGAGATCGCTGAGGGTAGATTCAGAGAAGACCTTTACCATCGATTGAGTGTGATCTTAATTGAGGTGCCGGCATTGAGAGATCGCAAGGATGATATCCCATTGCTTGCTGATTTCTTCTTAGACAAACTCAGTCAGGAACATGGACACCCTAAAAAGAAGATATCTGAAAAGGCCATCAAAGCCCTGCAGCAATTGGATTGGACAGGCAACATCCGTGAGCTGCGCAATGTGATCGAGCGCCTAATCATTCTGGGTGAAGATGAGATCTCTGAAGCGGATGTGAAAAATTACGTTAAAACGTAATGTTTAGAGTCTAGAGCCTGGAGCCTGGAATCTAGACCGTACCCGTACTTCGAACTCGCACCTGATGCTTGTTTCCCACAGATTAGTTATAGGTTAGAGGTTAGAAACCTTCTTATTTCTTATTTCTTATTTAAAAGAACCCATTCCTTCTCACCACAATGAGCACAGCGAATGCACAGCGAACACAACGTCGTGAACTCTGTGAAAACTTTGTGACCGTTGTGGTAAAGAAAGTCCTACTTCCTACTTCCTACTTCCTACTTCCTACTTCCTACTTCTTGCTTCTTGCTTCTTGCTTCTTGTCTCTTGTCTCTTGTCTCTAAAATCCCTACCTTTAAGCAAACCCAAAACTCAACTCTATCGATTAACAACTACTTCTTCCCTTGTTACATTCGAATTCCCAAGTGCAGAAGTGCTTCATTCAAAGTGCTATGAAAAATCTTCTATTACTCCTATTGTTTATACCAATTACTCTTCAAGCTCAATTCCCCGGAACTTTACAACAGTTCTTCGATGGCAATGATACCATTCCTTCACAAAGATTGAATGTTGTCATCGATCAACCTGCAAACAATGTATGGGTAATTGGTCCGCCCAACAAAACCATCTTCAATGCAGCGGCAACTTTGCCGAATGCCATATTTACCAAGGATTCTACCGCCTACCCTGTTTCTGACACTTCAAGCTTCAGTCTTAACCTAACTGATACCGTCTTTAATTTTGGTGGAATTGTAGCCATCAACTGGAAACAAAAGATCGATCTTGAAAATGGCGTAGACGGAGGATTAATTGAATTCTCTGTCGATACGGGTAAGAACTGGACGAATGTTTTTGGCAGCATGTACACATACAACTTCTTTGGATTCAACCCTAGTAATGTAGATACTCTCTTCAATAATCAGTTAGGCTTTACAGGCACTGATACCAATTGGAGGGATATATGGCTTTGCTTTGATGGCTATTGGTTGTCTCAATACGACTCTGTTCAATTCAGGTACAAATTGTTATCAGACAGTGTTCAAACGAATCAAGAAGGATGGCTTATCGACAATATGAGTTTGAGACCGACCATTATTCATACTATCAATGAAAAGGAGCGGTCTGAATACATAAAACTGAATCCTAACCCTGCATCAGATTACACTTCCATCGATCTGAAGAAACAAAAGGGGGAACACTTCATAAAGCATGTGATGCTATACGATATGAAAGGACAACTGATCAGATCGTGGGGCTTGGTTCCCAATAGGTTCAAAGTTCCCCTTGATGGACTAGAAGCCGGAAACTATTTGCTTCATGTGGAGACCAATATCAAAACGGAAGTACATCAGGTAGTTGTTATCGATTAGGAAATGCAGCTTTTCAGAAGCAATAGATCCATTTCGGTTCTTTTCTTAATTACCTTGCTTTTGGTCTCGTGGAAGGAAATGGAGAGACCTTACTTTTTTCCCAACATTCCTGAGAAGAACCAAAAAGAGTACGACCCTGTACTTGCAATAGCAGGCAGGTATCTCTTCTATGATCCGATATTAAGCAGAGACAGTACAAGATCCTGCTCCAGCTGTCACCAGCAGGAATATGCATTTGCCGATAACTCAAAGTTCAGTGAGGGCATTGAAAAGAAAGCGGTCCCCAGAAATAGTTTAGCTCTCTTTAATTTACAGTGGTATGAGGCTTTCTTTTGGGATGGAAGGGCCACCAGCTTGGAGGCACAGATCAATCACCCCATAACCGATCAAAATGAATTAAATTCTTCCTGGGAACTGATCCTGAGCAGACTGAACAATAGCCCACTATACAAAAAGCTGTTTGAAGATTATGGAAGTCAGATCGACAGTCAAATGGTGGTCAATGCCATCGGACAATTTGAAAGGAGACTCATTTCTGCCAATTCAAAATACGATCAGGTGCTGAATGGAAAGACTTACTACAATGAAGATGAGTATGCCGGTTTTCTATTGGTGAACGACCAAACCAAGGGAAATTGTCTGCACTGCCATACAAGTGATGCCAATGCCTTGGGCACCATAGGCACCTTTAGTAACAATGGATTGGATGCGGCCAAAAGTTCAGCGGATTTTGCAGATAAAGGTGTTGGTGGAGTGAGCAAGAAGGAATTGGACATGGGCAAATTCAAGATCCCCTCCTTTAGGAATCTGGTATTCACTGCTCCTTATATGCACGATGGAAGATTCAAGACCTTAGAAGAGGTAGTTGATTTCTATGCTGATGAAGTTCAAAACAACTATTCCATTGACCCAAAGATGGAAGCTCATCTTGGAAAAAAGGATCTCAGTCGAAAAGAAAGAGAACAGATCGTAGCCTTCTTGAAAACCATGTCGGACAGCAGTTTTGTAGCAGACACTTCTCTATCAAATCCATTTTAAGGGAGATAAGAGTGTTAGGGAGGTTAGAGTGAGAAAATCCTGCTTCTTGTTTCTTGTTTCTTCTTTAAAAGAACCCATTCCTTCTAACCACAAAGAACACAGCGAATGCACAGCGAACACAACGTCGTGAACTCGGCGGTTTATAGCTGGGAATCTAGAGCCTAGAATATGGAATCTTGACACTTTGTGTTCCTCAGTGACATACTCTGTGATACTCTGTGATACAACTCTAATGAGATAGGAAATAAGAATTTGCGATTTAGATATTCTGTTCTAGTATAACTTTCATGATTAATAAAACCCAGACTCAAGATTCTAGATTCTAGACTCAGGATTCAGATTCCAATGAACCCTTTCGCTTCCTCTAAGGCTAACTGAATCCCCTCCGCTTTCTTCCCCCCTGCCGTTGCAAAGAAGAATTGTCCACCTCCGCCACCTTGGATGTGCTTGGACAGGTCGCGGATCATTTTAGAAGCATCCCAACCTTTTTCTTTGGCTAAGTCTTCCGATATCAAAAGAGTAAGAGTTGGCTTATCGCCTGCATCAGAAGCCAATAGCAAAAACAATCGATCTACCTTTCCTTTTAATTGAAAAGCGATCTGTTTTACACTTGCTGCATCTAGACTGACCTTCTCGATCAAGTAATTGAAGTCGGGACCTTTCTGGATATTTTGTTCTAGATCTTTGGCCGCATTGGCACCTTCTTTCTGTTTGAGCGACTCAAGTTCTTTCTGCAACTTATTCTTCTCTTCCTGAAGGTTCTTCACTGCCTGCAAGAGCTGTTTTGGGTTCTTCAATTCAGCCTTTAGCTCTTGTATCAAATGGTCTTGCTCAGATAAATACTCTTCTGCCTTTGGACCACTCAAAGCCTCAATTCTTCTCACTCCTGCAGCTACTGCTGATTCGGAGATGATCTTGAAAAAGCCGATCTGTCCGGTAGCTTGTACATGCGTTCCTCCGCAAAGCTCAATGGAATCGCCGAATTGGATGGTTCTTACCTTCTCTCCGTATTTCTCACCGAACAAGGCCATGGCACCTTTAGCCAAAGCATCTTCCATGCTCGCCCCTCTATCTTCTTGCAATTCATAGTTGGCTCTGATCTGCGCATTCACTTCCTTCTCTATTTGCTTTAATTCCTCATCACTAACCTTCTGGAAATGTGAAAAATCGAAACGCAAGTAATCAGGATGTACTAATGACCCTTTCTGCTCTACATGTTCGCCCAAAACCTTTCTCAGAGCATGATGCAATAAGTGAGTGGCGGTGTGATTCAGCTGGGTGGAAGTTCTTAAACTGCTAACTTCCGCCTTCCATTCTCCGCTCAGATCAGCAGGGATCTCCTTGGTATAATGCAAAAACTGATTGTTTTCTTTCTTGGTATCGAAGATCTGGATCTTCTGTCCGTCTTTAACCAATACCCCTTTGTCGCCAACTTGTCCGCCACCTTCTGCATAGAAGGGTGTTTGATCCAATACCAACTGATAGATGGCTCCTCCCTTCTGCTCTACTTTTCTATAGCTCAGAATTTTAGCAATGGCAGTAGTTTGGTCGTAGCCTACAAATTGAGAGTGCTCTCCCTTTTGCACTTCCACCCAATCTCCTGCCTCACTTTTGGAAGCCGCTCTTGATCTTTCTTTCTGCTCTTGCAATGCTTTTTCAAAGCCATTCATATCTACCTTCCAACCTTTCTCTGAAGCAAGCAGGGAGGTAAGATCAATGGGGAAGCCGTAGGTGTCGTATAGTTCAAAGGCAAAGGCCCCATCCACCACTCCTTCTTTTGAAGTATAGTTCTCAAAAAGCTGAATTCCCTTTTCCAAGGTTCTCAAGAACGACTGCTCTTCTTCCTTGATCACCTTAGCGATCAAATCTGATTGAGCTTTCAATTCTTTAAAATTATCTCCAAGAATATTCAATAGAGAGGGAATGAGCTGATGAATAAAAGACTCCTTCAAGTTGAGGAAGCTATATCCGTAACGGATGGCTCTTCTCAAGATCCTTCTGATCACATATCCTGCTCCTGTATTGGAAGGTAATTGTCCGTCGGCTATGGCAAAAGCAACTGCTCTCACATGATCGGCGATCACTCTAAAAGCAATGTCCTTTTTATCTTCTAGCTTAGCCCCATACTTCTGATTAGAGATCTTCTCCAACTCAGAGATCATGGGCATAAACAGGTCGGTGTCGTAGTTCGACTGCTTTCCTTGCAGGGCCATGCACAGCCTTTCCAATCCCATTCCGGTATCTACATGTTTGGCAGGTAGAGGTTTTAGACTTCCATCTGCCATTCTGTTGAACTCCATGAACACCAGGTTCCAGATCTCCACTACCTGAGGGTGATCCTTGTTTACTAGCTCTCTCCCATCTGTCTTACGTCTTTCTTCCTCCGTCCTCAGATCCACATGGATCTCGGAGCAGGGTCCGCAAGGACCGGTAGCGCCCATCTCCCAGAAATTATCCTTCTTACTGGCTTTGATGATCCTGTCTTCTTCTACGATCTTCTTCCAAGCGTTGTAGGCATCAGTATCTTCCGGTAAACCATCTTCCGCATCACCTTCAAAAATGGTAACATAGAGTAGATTCGGATCGATCTTGTAAACATCAGTTAGCAACTCCCAAGCCCAAGGAATGGTTTCTTCTTTGAAATAATCGCCAAAGGACCAGTTGCCCAGCATCTCGAACATGGTGTGGTGGTAGGTATCTACTCCCACTTCTTCCAGATCATTGTGTTTCCCTGAAACTCTCAAGCACTTTTGGGAATCTACCACTCTTGCTGAAGGAGGATTTGAGTTTCCTAAAAAGGCATCCTTGAATTGGTTCATACCTGCATTGGTAAAAAGCAAAGTGGGGTCGTTCTTCATGACAATTGGAGCAGAATCAACCAGTTTGTGGTCCTTTCCTTTGAAGAATTCGAAAAATGCCTGACGGATCTCTTTTGAAGTCATCCCTGTTGAAAACTTAAACGATTATATAACGTATTTTAACAAAAAGCAAGCACATTTGTCCATTGTGTTTGACACTGAAAAAGTTACCTTTGCGCCGCTAATTTTTAGTTGGCAAATGTAACCAAAAGCAAGAGCAATTGGCTAAAACAAAATATCGCTTTAATACCAAAACCCTGAGCTATGAGAAGATCGAGCTCGACTGGAAACAGAAGCTTTTCCGCGTATCGACCTTTCTCGTCGCAAGTGTTTTTATGGGCTTTTTGATCTATGTTGGAGCAGCCAGGTTAATTGACTCCCCAAAGGAAAAACTTCTGAAGAAGGAGAACAACCAGCTAAAAGCACAATACGAGCTACTGGATAAAAGAATGGATCAGGTGACTGCCGTTCTTGCTGATATCCAAAGAAGAGATGACGAGATCTACCGAG
>JAUIGQ010000007.1 GCA_030429925.1 Bacteroidia bacterium
CATCAATCTCTTGAAATTTCTCATAATCTCCGGAAGTAACTACCGACCTGTATAGGATCGGAAATAGGGCAAATGCTTTCTCCTTGGAGAGGGGATTTTTGATCGCAACCATCCAAGGCTCGCCATCCGGCTTGCTTCCCCAAACATTCATGTCTCCGGAGGCATTGATGATCCCTGATGAAAATCCTTCCTCAATCAATAAGACTTCTACCATATCAGCAGCATATCCTTTTCCAATTGCTCCGAAGCCAATCTTCATTCCTTCTTCAGGAAGAAAGATTGAAGTGTCTTCATGGTTGATGATGATCTTTTGAGATCCAACTTTACTTACTGATGCTTCAATGGCTCTCTTACTAGGTAATTTTTTCATCTGGGAGCTAAAGCCCCAGATCTTATCCATGGAAGCATAAGTAATATCAAATGCTCCATCTGTAATATTAGACAGGGCCTGAGATCGAATGATCAGATCAAAAAGCTCATAATCTACCTTTACTGCTTTTATTCCGGCATTTGAGTTGATCAATGATGTTTGAGAGTTGGGCTTCCAAGAAGAGATAAGCTCTTCTATTCTTTTAACCTCTTCAATGGCAATGGCAAAACCTTTCTCCGCTTCAGATTCATTTGTGGCCACAACTGTGAACTCAAAATCTGAACCCATTAGAAAGGTTGATTTTTTATAGATCTCCTGAGAGTAAAGTGAAAATTGAAGAATGAACAGTACTATAAAAAGAATGGTCTTCATTCTAAAAATCCATTTAGAGTATCGATGTATTCTTTCGGACTTACTTTCTCATAACCTAGTCTTCCCAGTACCTCTCCAGATGCATTTAGCACAACAACATGAGGGAAATACCCACTTTGATTATAGCGTTCAGCCAATTCCTTATTGTGCTTTTCTTGAGTTTCTTCTAACCTGTTGGCTTTTTTTCTTGGAAAATCAGCTTGCAACATAACAAAATGGTCCTTTGCATATGCCTTGAACTCATCGGTTGACCAGATCTCTTTGTCTAACTTGATACATGGTGCGCACCAATCTGAGCCTTGGAACACTAAGATAATTGGTAAGTTCTTCTCCGACGCTAGTTCTTTAGCTTCATCAATATTGAGCTTCCAGTCTTGAGAATAGAGAGAAAGGCAAACAAAGAATAGAAGGAAGGCCGCAATGGATTTCATCATGATATTTAGTTTCTATGAACCAAATTTCGACCAATTATATTGTAAAAAAACTGATAAATATCAGCTAATCAGAAGTTTTTGAATTACAAACAGCCTGTTCTTCCTCCATCAACAGGAACGTTGATCCCGTTAATATAAGATGCTGCCGGCGAGGCCAAGAAACATGCTGCTGCTGCAATCTCCTCCGGTTCTGCAACCCTTCCCATGGGCACTTGATTTTCAAAGGATTTTTGAATGCTACTTATATCCTGACCGGTCTTTTGCGCTTTATTCTCAATAATGGAACTCAATCTTTCTGTGGCCGTGGCCCCGGGAAGCACATTGTTCACTGTGATACCGTATTTGCCCAACTCATTGGCCATGGTTTTAGACCAATTGGCAACAGCTCCTCTAACCGTGTTTGATACACCCAGTCCATTCAGGGGCTGTTTCACAGAAGTCGAAATGATATTGATGATCCTGCCATAACCTTCATCGATCATACTATCTTTCACATGCTGAACCAATAAATGATTGCACATCAAATGCATTGAAAAGGCATATTGAAACTCATCAAGACCGGCTTCGGTTATTGGTCCACCGGGAGGGCCTCCGGTATTGTTGATCAAGATATGAATGGGTCTTTTCAGTTTTAGTAAGGCCTTCTGCAGGCTTTCAAGATCACTAAAATCAGCACTTAAGAAGGAGTGTTGTTGTCCGCTTGTCGGCAGCTCGTTCAACACTGTTTTCAGTTTTTCTTCATTCCTGGCTATCAGAACAATTTCAGCTCCCATATTAGCCAGTTCCATGGCAATTGCCTTTCCTATGCCGGCTGTGCTTCCACAAACCAATGCTCTTTTCCCGCTCAGATCTAAATTCATAGCTCAAATTATTGAGCCTCGAAGTTAGTCATATTCAATTTCAATGGAAAGTAGATTCTTACTACTTTAGAGGTTCTTAAAACTTATTCAAAATGGCGATCAAAAGACCTTTCAATTTTAAAAACTGGATAGATGAGCACCGACATCTATTAAAGCCACCTGTTGGAAATAAACTAGTTTACGAAGATTCAGATTTTATTATCATGGTTGTTGGCGGGCCAAATGCCAGAAAGGATTATCACTACAATGAAAGTGAGGAGTTCTTTTATCAATTGGAGGGGGACATCATTGTGAAGATCCAAGAAGATGGTAAAGCTGTTGAGGTGCCGATCAAAGAAGGGGATATCTATTTGCATCCACCAAAGGTTCCGCATTCACCTATTAGATCTGAGAATTCAATAGGGTTGGTGATCGAGCAGAAGAGATTGCAAGGTGAAAAAGATGGTTTGCTTTGGTTCTGTGACAATTGCAACCATAAGTTGTATGAAGAATACTTCAAACTGAACAGCATTGTAAAGGACTTCTTACCAGTCTTTAAAAAGTTCTACACTTCAGAGGAGCTAAGAACCTGTGATAAGTGTGGGACTGTTATGGAAGTTGACGAAAGATACGTATAACGCAACTTAAGCATTTATCAATGCGGATAAACGGACACGGGCATCTGTTGCCAGAGCCCTCTCAGATTCCTCAGTTCATGAAAGACAAGAAGCTTTTTTGGATCGATGAGGATAAAAAATTCATGAGGCAAGGTGATTGGTCCAGACCAATAACAGATCCAAGTTTCTTTATAAAGGAGAAACTGGAATGGATGGATAAGAACCGCATTGATCATGCAGTAATGCTCTGCTTGTCGCAATTGTATTGCAATGGCTGGGAAGAGCAGGATTGTGCGGATGGAATTCGTTTTCAGAATGATTACAATGCTTCTGTGCAAGCTGACTATCCCGACAAATTTACCTGTGGTTTTGTAGTTCAGCCCTTGTACATGGATCAGGCCTTAAAGGAGATCGAGCGCTGTGTCAATGAGTTGAACCTAAAGATCCTTTGCTTGCCTACCCATTTTTTAAATGCAAAAGGAGAGTGGCTCTCCGTTGCTGAAGCTGAGGTGGATCCCATTTACGATCTGGCGAACAAATATGGACTGGCTCTTCAAATTCATCCTTATGATGGGGAAAAAATGATCGCCCTAAAAAACGACTATTGGCGATTTCATTTGGTGTGGATGATGGCTCAATGTGCTGATACCATTCACCTTTTTACCTTGCGTGATTTGCCCAATAAATACCCTCATCTTAGAACTAGTTTCGCACATGGAGGAATGCTGGGAGTTGCCAATTACGGAAGAAGGATCCAGGGCTTCGACGGTAGACCGGATATTTTTAAAGGATTGGAAGATCCGAGGAAAACTCTCGGACATAAGAACCTCTATTACGATACACTGGTGCACGATTCATTCACCTTGGAATTGCTTAAAAAGCGAGTTGGTGCCAGTCAGATAATAATGGGCTTGGATGATCCTTACCCCTTAGGAGAAATGGAAGGTGTGGGGACCTCCTATCCCGGTCGTGTAGTTGATTATGCCGTTGAAATTGGAATTTTAACTGAACAAGAAAGAAAGGATATTTGGTTTAAGAACGTTCTTTCTTGGTTGGGTAAAACTCCTGAGCAGTTCAATCAACTTTAGACTCTAGAAGGCATACCCGATGTAAACTTGAACCACGGAATTCCTGCCATCTCCAAATAGGTCTAATTCAGCTGGTTCACTAATAGTTGAGCCGTCTACCGTAGATATTGACTCTACAGTATAGCTATAAGATTTCCCAATAGTATTGATGCTATGGGTATATCTTGCACCTACCAATAGGCCAGCTGCGATATCAAATTCTGCTCCTATAACACCAGATAGATCAGCCTCTTGTAAATAGTCTTCATCGGATGAGCCCTCAGGTAGTTTACCGTCAATATCTGCACTTAGCAAATAGCCGTATTGAGGCCCGAGATATAATCCCAACTTACCGGCCACAAAATTTACACGGAACAATAGAGGTATTTGTACATAAGTAATATTGGCATCACCACCATCAAATCCGGAGCCTTGAGCGCTATAGAGTGCTTCTGCTTGAATGCCAACTTTTAAAAAAGTAAACCTTGCAAACAATCCACCGTGGTAGCTGGGCAAAAACTCAGCGCCTTTAATATCACTACCGCTTATCGTGCTATAGTTTAGACCGCCCTTGAGGCCGTATTTGAACTTTTGTGCTTGAGTATCAGTGAAGATTAGCAGGCATGCAATTGCAATTGCTAATGGTAGAAGCTTTTTCATCTTTTTTGGTTTTGGTTTTCGAAAGTTTCTTAAAAATGTTTGAAATTCAAAATCTGAATATTAGTCATCAAGCATGAGTCTACGTAGAATTTCATCAGAGGTTAACCAATACACTTCTTTGATCATATATGTGTGATCATTCAGCTCAAAGTATTCTTTCAGTTTTTCAGCAGAATGAATAAAGTGCTCTTGAATATCATTGGAGAATTCTGCTTCTAACATTTTAACGGAGATTCCTTTTTTCGTTCTCAGTCTGCTGATCAATGCATCGTGGTATCTGTCCTTTTCTGTTAATTCTTCCTTTTGAAAGTAGTTGTCTGCAGCAAAATCAGCTTTTATATAAAGTTGATTGTTGGACACATTCCATTGCCTGCTATAACCATTGAAGGAATGAGCTGAAGGACCTATTCCCAAATAGCTTTTTCCTTGCCAATAGGAGGAATTGTGAATAGCCTCATTTCCTTCTTGGCAATAGTTGGAAAGTTCATAATGATTCCAATTATTCGATCGGATAAATTCTTGTAAAAGAGCATATTGCTCTGCAAGCTCATCTTCTTCTGGAGGTGTGGACTGACCTTTTTTTATCTGATTAGCATATGCAGTTCGATCTTCAACGGTCAAGGCATAGGAAGATAGGTGAGGGATCTTGAGATCGAAAAATTGCTCCAAATTCTCTTTCCACTTTTCAGTAGAACTTCCCGGAACACCATAGATCAGATCTATAGTCATCTTTTCAAATCCACTGTCTTGTGCCATGAGGATGGATTCTTTCCCTTCAATAGCAGTGTGAGCCCTTCCCATAAAGTTGAGATCCTCTTGATGAAAGGACTGAATTCCGATACTCAGTCGGTCAATGGGAGTGTCTCTTAGTTGGACTAGCTTCTCTTGACTAAGGTCATCTGGATTAGCTTCAAGAGTAACCTCTTTGAGATGAGATAAACTGAAGTGTTGATGGATGGATTCAAAAATCCGATTCAATTCTGATATACTAAGTAAGGAAGGGGTTCCTCCGCCAAAATAGATGCTTTCAACCTTTTCATTGGAGAGATAACTTTTTCTTTGCTCAATCTCCCGAATGATGGACTTTACCACATCATCTTTGCGCTTCAATTGAGTAGAAAAGTGAAAGTTGCAGTAGGAGCAGGCCTGCTTACAAAAAGGAATATGAATGTATATTCCTGCCATTTTGAACGATTTTGTTCAATACGATCCTGAAGGTTGTTCCTTCATTTACCTCAGATTGCTTCACGAAGACTTTGCCTGAGTGATAATTCTCAATTATTCTTTTTGTCAAAGACAATCCCAATCCCCAACCTCTTTGCTTGGTTGTATAACCCGGCTGGAATACGGTCTTTCTTGCGCTCTTAGGAATTCCTTTCCCATCATCGCTAATGTCTATATATACAAATTGAGATTGATCGGTAATGTGAATGCTCACATTTCCTTCCCCGCTTATAGCGTCTACCGCATTCTTGATTATATTTTCTAAGACCCACTCAAGCAAGGGAACATTAATGCTGGCCATCACTATATCACCGTTGGATGTGGTATGAGTGAAGTTGACCTTTTTTGACAGTCGAGTTTTCAAATAGACCAGGGTATTCTTGACCACCTGATTCACATCGCTCTGCTCTAATTTAGGAGTTGCACCGATCTTAGAAAAACGTTCAGTTACCGTTTCCAGCCTTCCCAGGTCTCGACTGATCTCGGCAATGGTCTTGTCGTCAACATTCTTGCTTTTTAGGACTTCGATCCATGCCAACAAGGAAGAAAGGGGAGTGCCCAATTGGTGGGCAGTTTCCTTGGCCATTCCCACCCAGACCTGATTCTGCTCTGCATCTCTTGCTGTGCTGAATAGGTAGTAAGCGATCATTAGGAACAAGGCGATCACACCCAATTGAATGAATGGATATAGTTTGAGCTTTACCAAGAGGGGGGAATCATCATAGAAGATAAATCTTTTCTTTCCATCACCAAGATCCACTTCTATAGGCTGATTGGTAGCCTTCATTTCATCCAACACACTGTTGAAGTAAGCTTCTTCCTGTATCTTAGTAGAATCTAGGTTACCGAAGGCCAGCATTTCTTCATTCTCATTGGTATAGAGAACGGGAGCTGAGGCAGAATTGGTGATAATATCCTTATTGAACGACTCGATCTGCTCGTTCATTACATTTCTCAGCTCAGAAAAAATGATCGATCTATCGTAGTATAGATAGTTAAATTGATCTTCATAATAGTTGATCTTCACCTGTCCGTTCAACTCTTCCATCTTCTCCAGTTGTTCTTGAAGAAAGATGGAATCTTTACTGAGCTCTGAATCTAAATTAGCTGAAGTAATGATCTTGCCACTTTCATCAGTTAGGATCATTGGAATGGTGGTGTTATACCAAAGGATCTTGGTATAGAAAGCAGGATCTTCGTCTATTGGAGCAAGCGCTACTCTTCTGTTTGCTTCTGCCCAGATCTCTGCCCTTTTCCTTTCTTCTTCTGAAATGGTCTCGAAAAGTTCTTGTGTATAATTGACCAGTTCAGCTTTTCGCTGTATGGCCTCTGCCCAGGATTGTGCTTTGCTTTTTTCTTCTTCCGCAATTTGGCTCACCAAGATGTTGGTGTACCAAAGCGACAAGAAAACTATAATGGCTGCTATTGTAGCCAGAATAAACTTCCACCTCTGCTTTTTTGAATAAATGTTCAAAACTCCTCCCTGCTTTCTCCTATGACGTCTGTTTGAGATTGATGGTTGCTAAAAGACTACGTTAATCTTGAGGAGATACGTATTCATCCTCATTAGGTTTGGCAATTTTATCAATAAATTTCCCAAATTTCCCCTTTTTCTCACTTTTCTTTCCTTCTTCCTTCTTAGGCTGCTCCTGTTTTTGCTCCGTTTTCGACGGCTCTTCTTCCCATTCGATCTCAAAAACGGGAGACTTCTTTTCTTCTTTATTGGGATTTACCAAGGTGCTATCCCCCTTAAAGAGTCCAAACTCTTCCTTCAGTATAGCTTTCAGCTTTTGTTTCTCCTCTTGAACTTCCTTTTTCAGGTGTTTTCCCAATTCTTGTCTATCATAGGCAATATTAGGGTCATTTATATTTCCTGTCATCCTCAAGAAAAGCTGTGTATTCCCCAGTCCGTCATCTTCTATATAACCAAACTCCGTTTCCTTTGGCTTTTTTGCTTTCTTGCCAAGGATCTGATCTAGAGAAAGGCTAATTCGATAGTCCACTATATTCTCAAAAGTGTGTGTGCCTTCCATCTCTAAGTTGATGGCTGAGGACCTTACCTTGAACCTCGGGATATATATTTCCTCATTGGCAATGCTTACCTGATTCTGAAGTTGCTGGAATTTTATCTCTTTTAATTCTTCAAGCTCAATATATTTAGAGAGATTATATAGAGGCTCATAATTGACTAGCCTTCCTTCGGTGATATCAATGAAACCATTGAGTTCTAAGCTCTTCGGATCGATCTCTCCTTTCTCATTTATTTGAGATCTCATACTCATATATCCGCTAGCATTCCCATAAAGATTATCTGCACCAATTACATCCTGACCAAAATCTTTGAACGCCAAGAAAAGTCCATGCACATCAATTGAATTGAATTCTGCTTGAGTCTGGATCTTGGTATATTCTTCAGACATGTCTAGAGAAAGTTCACCCTTTACATCCCCACCCAAGCTATTAAAGTTGATGTCAGAAAGGTCAATGGTTGAGCCGTTGGATCGAAGGTAGAACTTGACTTCTTCCATGTTGAGATCCATATAGCTCATTTTGTCAACTTCGCAATCCAGGTACATTTGAATGCTCCTCTTCTCTTTGCTCTCATCATTTGTATTGGTAAGTGCTAGGATATCTTCAAGTCGCAACATGGGGCTTCTGACCTCTCCGTCTAAGAAGAGAGTCTCGGAAGGCTTCTCAATATGGGAGATCAAATTGAGGACTTTCCCTCTATAATCTAATTTTAGTTGATTATAATTGAGTTGCAGTAGATCTGTATAAAGATCATTTGACCCAATAGCAACCTCAGTCTGAATAGCTGACAATTCTGAGCGATCATCTAGTTGAATAGCTCCATCATTTAGCTTTAGATAGATAGAATTATCGCCTTTTTTCCAAGCTTTGTAAAAAGATTCTTTGATTATTTCCTTAGAGAGATCAAGGTCTAGCTCTGCTTCAAAAGCACCCCCCTTTATCTTCATTCTATCTTCAAGGAAAGGGTTCAGTTCAGATAAAGCACCACTTATAGATCCTTTAACATAGTAAGAAGCGGTAGATGCCACAGACCAATAAGAAGATCCATGAAAATTCATACCATTCGCAATAGCATTTATCGTATCAGCTTTGATCGTTCCGGCTCCTTTTTTAGAGAGGTTATAACTTTCAAAACTTCCTTCGATCATGATCTTGGTTAGCTTCAGCTTCCCTTCTTGAAGTGTAATCTCGCCCTTATTGATCTTGTAGTTGAGGTTTAGTTGTGGGCGAAATAACGGACCAAGTTCACCTTTCATTTTTCCCTTTATTTCAACATCAGCTTTAATATCCAGAGAATCTAACTTTAAGGTAGTTTCATCTGATAGCAAAGGGTAGAGTCCGGATAAGCTTCGCATGTCCCGGCTAAAATCAAGATCAACGATTACTTTATCGCTGTAGTCAAGATTTCCTTTTCCGTTTACTTTGAGTCCTTTCCAGCTAAGATTTAGATCATCAACCTGAAGGATCTTATCATCTTTTCTTATCCTGCAAATTGCCTCTAGATTGAAATCCTTTTCTGAAAAAGTAGGGCTTCCATTTTTAATATAGGTGAACTCAGAGATATCGGAGTTCCAGGAAAGATCAAATTGTTCACTTGCAAAATTTCCCTTGGCCCAAGCATTTTGAATGCTCAATTTAAAACTGACCTTTTCATCTCTTTGCTTATAGTGCAAGCGAACATCGCTCATTCCAACTTTTTGAAGCTGGATAGCAAAATCAATACTTTGATCTTCTACTTCCTCTGAATTCTTCCATATCTGTGGAAAGTACTTTCCATCTTCATCCTCATAAAGGTATAAGTCGGCATTGCTAATGGAAAGTGAGTTTAAACTGTAGTTCCTATCGATCAAATCGGCCAAGCTGAATTTGGCCCTGATCTCTTCTGCGGAAATAACGGTTGCTTCTGATCTATGGATCCTAACATCTTCCAAGATCAAGGAGAAATTGGGGAAATTCTGCCAAAGAGTGATGTCTACTTCTTTTACATCTGCCTTTACCAGGAGATGCTTGTTGATCTCTTTCACCAAGAAAGCCTTGATCTCATCACCGTAGAAATAGGTGTAAAAGGCAATTCCTCCTATTAAAAGGAAGAGCAGAACTAATGATATTTTTAAAAGAGCTCTTAGATAGCTCATTTAACCTATGGTATTCAAATGCAATTATTTCAAGCCGGAGATCCTATGAAGTAAACCAACTTCTGCCTCGGTTAGATGCCTGAACTTTCCCCTTGGAAGGTTCTTTTTGGTTAAACCTGCAAAGATGGTTCGATCTAGTCTTAGCACTTTATATCCCATTGACTCCATCATTCTCCTAATGATCCTGTTCTTGCCGGAGTGAAGCTCTATCACAATTCTGCTTTTATCATCAGTATCACTTTGATAGTATGCTTTGTCGGCATTTGATTCTCCGTCTTCCAGTTTAATACCTTCTACCAGCTGTATCAAATGAGCTTTGGTTACCTTCTTATCTAAATGAACGTGATAGGTCTTGCTTACTTTGCTGCTTGGATGTGTAAGCTGTTTGGCAAGATGGCCATCATTGGTGAATAGCAATATTCCGGTTGTTGGTCGGTCTAATCTTCCTACAGGATAGATCCTCTCTTTGCAAGCTCTTCCTACAAGGTCCATTACGGTTCTCCTTTTTCTAGGGTCATCCATAGTGGTAATGTAATCTTTCGGCTTATTCAACAATACATAACGTTTTGCCTCTCCACTTATTTTTTCGCCTGCATAATGAACGATATCTCCCGGCTGAACTTTTGTTCCTAATTCGGTAACTACTTCATTGTTGATCTTGACCGCTCCGGATTGAATGATCACATCAGCCTCTCTCCGACTGCATATTCCGGCATTGGCCAAATATCGATTCAAGCGAATAGATGCATCCTTAGGGTCTTTTTCCACCACCTTTTTCTTTCTCCTAAATGGAGGCTTCCCTTTGCCGCCACTTCTATTTTGTGAAGCAGAACCGGCTCTCTTTCGCATGCCGCCACCTTTCTTATTGTCTCCTCTATTTCTCGAATCCATATGATCTAAATTTGCTGGCAAAGGTACGTAATCGGAGAAGGGAAAAAATATTTTAACTTGCCTGTAACTAATTGGATACTTCTTCGTCCTACACCCACAAGAGAGCTTCAATGAACACCAAAGAGTACAATACTATTGTTCGGTCCTACTCCGACAATGTCTATCGCTTTATTCTGAAAAATATTCGGGATGAGGAGAAGGCGCAGGATATTGTACAGGATGCATTTGAAAAAATGTGGAAGAAGGTAGAGGAGATTCCCTTTGAGAAGGCAAAATCATATCTATTTACAACTGCATATAGAACGATGATCGACCTAACCAGAAGGGAGAAGAAGCAGGGGAGCTGGGAGGAGATCACGGAGCCGACAACTCGAGCAACTCAGGACCATATTGATCTTTCAGAGATCCTGCAGAATGCCCTTGGAAAATTGTCTGAGGTGCAAAGGTCTGTAGTGATGCTTAGAGATTATGAAGGCTATGATTATAAAGAGATCGGGGAGATATGTAAACTAACTGAATCTCAAGTGAAGGTCTACATATTTCGAGCGAGGAAGCAGTTGAAAGAATATTTAGTAAGTGTAGAGACGGTTATTTAATGAAGAAGAAGATCAATATAGAAAATTACGAGGCCTATTTGCTAGACTTGTCAGAAGGCAATATCAGTGATGCAGATAGGGCTGAATTGATGCTTTTTCTTAATGAGCATCCTGAGATCGACTGGGATACTGATGACCTTCCTATCATTGAGGATAAGCCATCAGAGTTAAATGAAGTCTCAAAAGCCGACCTATTTAGGAATGAAGAAAGTGGATTGTCTCAAAAAGATCATCTGTTGATCTCTTCAATTGAGAAAACCCTTGATCCCTCTGAAACGGAAGAACTCAGCAAGTTGCTGGAAGCTGATCCAGAGCTGCTGAAAGATCTGGCAGCATACCAAAAGACCATACTGCCGACAATAGAAGTTAGCTTTGAGAGAAAGGATGAGTTGATCAAGAAAGAAGGAAGAGTAATCTATTTCTGGGCATCTGCAGCGTCAATTGCTGCTGCCATATTGGCTCTCTTCCTATTTAATTTACCTAATGAAAAGTATAATCCCAGAACCAAAGGCTTTGTAGAAAGCACCATGGCCGATTCCAAAGTGGGCTTCTCATTTGAGGTTGAAGATGATGTTAATGATCAAAAGGAGAAGAAAATAATAAGGGTTGAGCCGGTAGAAGCTGAGATGGATCAGCTTGCTGAGGAGAAAGCGCCAAAAACTGAAGAGGTGGAATTAGAAAAGCCCCAACCTATTCCACCAATAGAGGAAAACGCTCCTCAATTGGCGGAAGTGAATGTGAAGAAGGAGGGGAAAGTTGAAGAGCCAGAAGCTTCCCCAGTAGAAGAGGAGAGCATAACTGTTCCAGATTTAGCAGAGAAGAATTCGGAGCCTAAAGCTGAAGCTCCAAAAGATACCAAACCAAACAAGGTATATACTCCCATTGAGTTCGCCAAAAAAGTGGTAAAGGAAGATGTGCTTAATAACAAGAGTCTTCCAAAAGCGCTGATGGATGAAGTAGCAGACCTCACCAACGATAAGGTGAAGCTAGAGAAAGAAAAAGACTCTCCGCAGTTTGCTCTTAACATAGGGAAGCTGAAGATCAACAAAAAATAAAGCGGTAGGCTGTAACTAATCAGCAACTTGCTCGTCCCACCAATAAACAAGAAATCATGAAAAAGCTAATACTAATTCTTGCAGTCTTATTCTACGGAGCTCAGCTTATGGCTCAAGAATCAGATTCAACAAAAAAAGACACCACTTACACCATTGAATGGGGAAAGAAAACCATCATAATAATTGACAAAGGGAATGATAAGGTGATCATAGAAGACAGTGATGAGGATGAAGATGTGGTTGTCAAGATAAATACCAAAAAGATCTACAGGAAGAAACGATATATTGGGATGGACTTTGGACTGAATGGATTTGTAAATGATGTTCAAAGTGTGGATCTAAGGGCTGATGAGAAGTTCATGGATCAGAACTATTATGGTTCATGGTATGTGGCTTTGAACTTTATGGAGAAATATCTGCCACTTTGGGAAGAGAAAGTTGGAGTGATGGTAGGAATGGGTGTTGAGTTCAACAAATACAAATTAGCAAGAGATTATACCATTGTAAATGTGAGTGACTCAACCTTTGGAATTGTGGATTCAACCATTGATCTAGAAAAGAATTTATTCAAGTCAACTATGCTCAACCTTCCGGTGATGCTGGAGACTAATATTGGAAAGGATAAGAATCACTCTTTTTATTTGGCAGCAGGAGCGATGCTCAGTTATAGATTAGGTTCAAAAACCAAACAAATATTCACATCAGACGGAGAAGATTACAAGACAAAAAGCAGGTCTGATTACAATATGAACGACTTAAGACTTAGTTTGATTGGAAGAATTGGTTATGGAAATGTAACTCTCTTTGCCTCTTATAGCTTAACTCCTTTCTTCCAAGAAGGTCGCGGTCCGGAGCTCTATCCATTTTCTGTTGGAGTATCTCTTGTTCCATTCTAATTTTGGTTTAGATAGATATTGGTAGAGTTGAAACCCCAGGGAAGCAAATGCATTCTCTGGGGTTTTGTTTTTTAGGAATACTGAGATCAGAATGTTTAGAAATGTAGTATGTGCAAATTTGATTTTCAAAATATGATATCTATCTGCTTAAATTTGTTCAAAATTTCAAATCATGGCCGGACATAGTAAATGGGCAAATATTAAGAGAAGAAAGGGTGCTCAAGATGCCAAAAGAGCTAAGGTATTTACTAGGATCTTAAAAGAGATCTCCATTGCAGTTAAAGAGGGAGGAAACCCAGACCCGGATGCTAACCCCAGGTTAAGATTGGCCATTGCCAATGCCAAAGGGGTAAATATGCCCAAAGACAATATCAACAGAGCAATCAAAAGGGCTTCAGACAAGGACAGTGAGAACTATCAGGAAGTTACTTATGAAGGATATGGTCCTTCGGGAATCGCATTGTTCGTAGAAGCAACAACCGATAATATCAATAGGACCGTTTCAAATGTAAGAGCCATTTTTACTAAATACGGTGGAAGTCTTGGAACCAATGGCTCTTTGGAGTTCATCTTTGATAGAAAGGGAGTATTTACCATTCCTATGGAGGCCATTGAAGGTAAGGATCTGGATGAACTAGAAATGGAATTGATCGATGGGGGTGCAGAAGAGGTTGAAAGAGAGGAAGAGTTCATTACCATTTATACCTCATTTGAGGATTTTGGAAATATGCAGAAAAAATTAGAAGAACTGGAGATAGAAGCTGAAAGCCAAGAACTTCAAAGAATTCCCAACAATACACAAGCTCTTAGTTTAGAAGACGGACAAAAAGTGCTTAACATCATTGAAAAGTTTGAAGAAGACGATGATGTAAATGCCGTTTTTCACAATATGGAGATGACAGAGGAGCTAGCAGAAGCGATGTCTTAAAAGACAATCTCCTCTTTTATCTCATATGTTCATTTTCTTCTGTCTGATTCTCTTTAATTTATTTTTGGTCAGTCAAAAAGAAATTAAAAGCTGCAGCCTTGAATTTTTTGGTTCTTTTTTGTTTCAAAACAAAAAAGAACCAAAGAGGATTATATCACAGAATCTATTACGTCAGCTTATAGATCTCTGTAATTCCTTTCAGGATCTCATCAACATTGATCCCAAGATCAACGATCTTACCGCTACCAATATCGAACACCCATCCATGAACTTGCAACTCCCTCTCATCCATAGCTAGCTGGATCTCTGCCTTTTTCAAGAGATTGACACATTGTTCTTGAACATTTAGCTCAACCAATCTCTTGTATTTAGCTTCTTCATCCTCAATGGCATTCAACTCATCTCGGTGTAATCTGTATACATCTCTAATGTTTCTTAACCACGGATTTAATATGCCGAGATCTTGTGATTCCATGGCAGCTTTTACACCTCCACAATAGTAGTGTCCGCAAACCACAATATGGTTTACTTTCAAGTATTTCACCGCATAGTTGATCACTGCTGCTGAACTGTGATCTAGGTTGGAGACCATATTGGCAATATTCCTATGAACAAAAGCCTCCCCGGGTGCAACACCCATTAACTCTTCTGCAGTAACTCTACTATCAGAACAACCGATATAAAGGATCTCAGGAGCTTGACCTTTAGATAGGTTCTCAAAATAGTTGGGGTCAATGCTCAGTTTACTAGCTACCCAATCCTGGTTGTTCTGGAAGATTTCTTTCATATTCATGGCTCACAAATTTTAGGTCCTAAAAATATAACTAATTAGGAGCTATAGCTCGAAAATACATTAATTAATTCAAACTTATTTCAACCAATCCTCTTGGGCGATGTTTATTATTTTCGCTTAGTTTAGCAATCTGAATTTAAGGCTACAACCATGAAAGATAAGTTCAAAGAATTAGAAGATAAGATCGAGAAAGCCAAAGAAGGCGGAGGTGAAAAGAGAGTAAAGGCACAACACGACAAAAACAAGCTTACAGCTAGAGAGAGGATCCATTTTTTAATGGATGAAGGCACCTTTCAAGAGATCGGGATGTTGGTTACTCATAGGAGTAGCAACTTTGGTCTGGACAAGAACAAACCTTTAGGTGATGGAGTGGTGACCGGATTTGGAGAGATCAATGGGAGATTAACTTACATTTTTGCCCAGGATTTTACAGTAATGGGAGGCTCCTTGGCAGAAGCACATGCAGAAAAGATCGTAAAGATCATGGACCTAGCTATGAAAAATGGAGCCCCATTAATTGGACTCAATGATTCGGGTGGAGCCAGAATTCAGGAGGGTGTTGTATCTCTCGGTGGATATGCAGATATCTTCTATAGAAATACTCAAGCAAGTGGAGTCATTCCTCAACTCTCTGCCATAATGGGACCTTGTGCGGGTGGTGCAGTATATTCTCCGGCACTTACAGACTTTATCATGATGGTGGAGAATACTTCCTATATGTTCGTCACCGGTCCGAATGTGGTTAAAACGGTAACTCATGAAGAAGTGAGTGCTGAAGAACTAGGTGGTGCATCAGCTCATTCTACCAAGTCGGGTGTCACTCATTTTACCTATGCAAATGAGATCGAATGTATCAACGGCTTAAAGAAGTTATTGTCCTACATTCCACAAAACTGCGAAGAAGAAGCCCCTTCGGTTAACTATGAATCAGCTGAGGAGTCTAGACCAAAATTAAATGAACTACTTCCTGAGAATCCCAATCAGCCTTACGATATGAGGGAAGTGATCAATGAAATAGTTGATGGAAATTCATTTTACGAAGTACATAAAGATTTTGCCGAAAATATAGTTGTTGGTTTTGCACGACTTGCAGGCAGGTCAATTGGTGTAGTAGCCAATCAACCGGCTTTTTTGGCAGGAGTGCTAGATATCAATAGCTCTACAAAAGGAGCTAGGTTCGTTCGATTCTGCGATTGTTTCAATATCCCACTTCTTGTTTTTGAAGATGTGCCCGGATTCTTGCCTGGAACTGATCAGGAATGGAATGCCATCATCACCAATGGGGCTAAATTGCTCTATGCTTTTAGCGAAGCAACGGTGCCGAGGGTTACTGTCATTACTAGAAAAGCTTATGGCGGTGCATACGATGTTATGAACTCTAAGCATATTGGCGCCGATATGAATTTTGCCTGGCCAACAGCCGAGATTGCAGTTATGGGTGCAAAGGGAGCAGCTGAGATCATTTTTAGAAAGGAGATTGCAGAGGCAAAAGACTCTGAAGCAAAGTGGAAGGAAAAGGAAGCTGAATATGCAGAAATGTTTGCCAATCCTTATAATGCCGCCGCTAGAGGCTATGTAGATGAGGTGATCAGGCCGGAACAAAGCAGGGAGAAGCTAATAGCAGCCTTTAAGATGCTGGAAAATAAGGTGGATACACTGCCCAAGAAGAAACACGGGAATATTCCTTTATAAGTATTCAACTTCCTGATTTTATTATTTTTAGCCCATGTTGACCAAATGGGTATTTACACTTCTATTGATCCTAGGTGTAGGAATTACTTGCACCTACTCTCAATCAGATAGCTCAAACTATAAATTAGTTGAGAAAGCTGAAGCAGTAATTGACCACAATGTAGATTCAGCCTTGTTCTATGCTAAAGTATTGAGCGGGAGAAAACTAGATTCAACTCTTCTACTAAAGACCTTCAATCTTCTTGGTAATTGCTTGCAAAGAAAAGGGAATCTAGACTCAGCCATGTATTACTATAAAAAAGTTGAAGAGCTTTCAATTGCCATGAAGGATGATAAGGGAATGGCCATAGTTCTCAATAACATTGGCATTATCCATATCAACAAGGGAGAGTATGATCAGGCTTTGAAAGCCATTTATGAAGCTGTAGAGTATGAAAAGTTAGTAAATGATTCTACTGGTATGGCAGAGGGCTATTTGAATATTGGGGTGATCTATTATTATATGGGAGATCTGGAAAACACTTTGAAATACTTCAAGATCTCCTCGAATATTTCCAAAGCACTTGGAGATCTAAGAGTTTTGAAAAAGGCTTATATCAATATTGGGGCTATACATAGTAGAAATAAGGAATATGATGAGGCTATTGAGTACTATGAATATGGATTGGAAGTAAGTGAGGAGTTGAACGATCAAGCTGATGCAGTCATATGTCTCCACAATATGGCAGATGTTTACACAATACAAGGGAAATACAAAAAGGCTGAAGAAAACTATAGGAAAGCAATGGATTTCTACAAGAAATTCGACAATAGAAGAGGTGTTGCTTTAGAACATACAAAACTGGGAATCTTATATAATAAGATAGGTGAATATGATAAGTCTGAAAGATCTTTCAAAAGATCAGCAGAAATGGCTGATAGTGGAAAATACTTCAATGTAAGCGAATCTGCATACCAAGGTCTTACTAACTTATACGTGAGCCAGAAGAAATTTAAGCTCGCTTTTGAAGCAACTCAAGAATTGCAGAAAAGAAGGGACAGTGTATACACTATTGAAAAGGCAAAGAATATGGATGAGTTGCGCACCAAATATGAAACTGCAGAAAAAGAAAAAATGTTAGCTCTTGAAAAATCAAGAACTGATAGCCTTACCATGGTCAATGCGGTCATAGAAGAGAAAAAGGCGAAAGCAGAGTTGGAAACTGCCAATAGGAACCAGTGGATCATTGCACTAGCATCTATATTGCTGACTTCACTTTTTGTCTTCTGGGGTTTGATGCAAAGACAAAGATTAAAGGCTCAAAAGGAGAGACAGGCTGCCTTGATTGAGGAAAGAGATAAAAGAATAGAAGCGGTTTTCAATGCCCAAGAGGAAGAACGGAAGAGAATTTCCAAAGATCTTCACGATGGAATTGGTCAACAATTAACTGCACTGAAAATGGCCTTTCAGCAACTGAGGCCAAAGATTGACGAAAGCTCAGAGGTAAAGTCGGAGCTCAATAAATTAGGAGGAATTCTGAATCAAACGGCTTCAGACATTCGAACTATTTCTCATCAAATGATGCCAAAGACCCTTTCTGAGGTAGGGTTGATTGCGGCAATAGAGGATCTTCTCGACAAATACATCAAGCCTACCGGCATAAATTGGAGACTTGAAAATTTGGGGATAGAGCAGCGACTTAATCAGAAAATGGAAGTAAACCTCTATAGAATTATTCAAGAGCTTCTGAATAATGTTATTAAACATTCCAAGGCTGATGAAGTGATCTTACAATTGATCAAGAACCAGAACAGATTGATCTTGATAGTAGAGGATAATGGAATTGGTTTCCAGAATGGTCAATCAGATGGTCACGGCTTGCTTAATATAAAAAGTAGACTAAACATGCTCAAGGGTGAAATGGAAATTGAAGCCGGTCCGGTTAAGGGGAGTCTAACCACCATTAGAATTCCATTAACTTAGCCATTGAAATAATTACACCTTCTATTGACCGTAAATGAAAAGAGTACTCATATTCACCTTATTACTTTGTAGTGTTACACTACTTAGAGCCCAAGATTATAGAAAACTTAAGATCGGATTCCATCCGGGTTATATCATTCCTGAAAAGGGAGATGCAGGAGGAACTATTGCCCTAGAACCTGGGTTTAGGATCACAGATCGACTTGCAGTGAATGCTAGATTTGAGGTTTGTGCTTTTAATCGAGAGGTTGACACAGATGCAAGTGATCTAAACGTTGAGTTGGGTGTTGGCTGGATCGCTTCTTATACAGCTAATATACAATTCTATTTATTGAAAGGACCGGTAAGACCATACCTTGGGTTTGGTTTGGGTTATTATGTTCCCGGTGCTGTAGATGTAAAAGCATCAGCCTCTTTGGAGAACGGGGCAAAACAAGAACAAGAAGAAACTATTGCCCCTGAGGCCGCTTTCGGCTTCTACCCAAGAGTTGGGGTTGATATTGGGCATATGAATATTGTGATCGATTATAATATCGTTGGGGATTCTGAAGCTAGCTTTTCAAGGGTTAAGACTGAAAATGTTGATGGATCTACTACCCAATCAACGGTCCAGCAAAAAACTGTATTCAAGAATGGATATTTGGCGCTCAAATTGGGCTTTACGATTGGTGGAGGAAAAAAGTAAGAACTAATTCAATACTTTCTTTAATTCTTGTTCCATTTGATCGAACAAAGGTTTCCACCTATACATCTCCCTTGCCTTAAGTCTGCTATTGCTTGATAAGCAATCCCAAATTGCTTTGTTTTTAAGTAATAACTTACATTTCTCCGCAAATGCAGAGGCATTATCTGTGATCATCAGTTCTTTTTGGTCCTCAACCGACAAGCCTTCAGCTCCAACCTTAGTTGTTACAATTGGAATACCTCTATACATGCCTTCCAATACCTTTACCTTCATTCCACTGCCGAATCGCAAGGGTGCTATGAACACTCTGCTTTTCTTCATATAGCTGTTGATATCGTCAACAAACCCACAAAGCTTGATTCCCGGATAAGCTGAACAAGCTTTTTCTAAACGTTCATCAGAAACTTTACCCAAGATGTAAAGAGTTAGTTTAGGATGATCAGAAAGCAACCGAGGGTAGACATCAGCAACAAACCAAAGAATACCATCGATATTGGGCTCCCAACTTAAGGTTCCCATAAAGAGCAAAGCTTCCTCTGTTTTATCAAACTGAAGCTCATCAAGCTCTAGCAGTTCATCATTTCCTAAATGATAGGTGACTTTGATCCTTTGAGTATCGATCCCTTGATTTTGGTATGCCTTAATATCTGAGGGTGTAGCATAGCATAAGTCTGAATGCTTTAAGATTGCTCTTTCATAGTTGAGTACTCTCTTTGCTTCAAGCTTGAGTGCAAATTTTATAAGAGGATTGCTATTTAACTCAGCCATCCTTTGCCATAGTTCAAACTCTGCATTGTGAGTATGAAGTATAACCTTCCCGTGAAAGTTCCTGGGCACATATTGATAGACCTCATAATGATCAACAATAATGGCATCGTATCCACCTGCGATCGTATCCACTTCATCTTTGATCTTCGAGCTATAATTTCTATAGACGTTTAAACAAGGAAATCCTAAATAACTTCTAAGCAGGGTGAAGAGATTTCTCTTAACATCAACCTCTTGGAAAATAGAATGCTTGAATTGGAATAACTTTTTAAAACCATCCAAATGCTCAGCGTCATCATCCTTTAAAAGGCTTACGATTCCAAGCTCATACCTACTTTTCAGATCATTGATGTAGTTCCAAGATTTGATGGTCCCTCCACTTTTAGGCGGGTAGGGTAGTTGAGTAGTAATGAAAAGAATTGATGGTTTAGACATTCAAGAAAATCAATGCTTGGCGAAGGTAAATATTTAAAATTGCACCATATGACATTTATCAGCTTTTCAATAGCCTGATCTAGTTATATTTGGCATATAAGTCATTACAAATGAGTTACAAGCTTATCATAGCAGACGATCATCAATTGGTTCTTGATGGAATATCGGCAATGATCAACGAGATGCCCGAATTTGAAATTGTTGCAACGGCAAACAATGGTGTTGATGCTTTGCAAAAGCTTGATCAAATGGGTGCTGATCTTATCCTGATGGACATAGAAATGCCAAAGATGAATGGGTTAGAGGCAGGTAGAAAGGTCAAAAAGGAATTTCCAGATGTGAAGCTGTTATTTTTAAGCATGTATATTGAGAAACCCTTGGTTAATAAAGTAATTGACCTAGGGGCTGATGGCTATATCATCAAGAGCGCAGATAAAGAAGAGTTTTGTCTGGGGATTAGAAAGGTAATGGAAGGCAAGAAGTATTTCTGTTCTGAAATCACTGAGGTTTTGGCAAGTAATGGAGTTAGTACATCCTTTAGGCAAAATTTCACCAACAACTCTGAGCTTATATCAATCCTCACTGAAAGGGAAAGAGATGTTTTAAGATTGGTTGCGGAAGGCCTTTCCAACAAAGAAATAGGGTCAAAACTGTTCATTTCTCATCGAACAGTAGATACACATAGGACCAATCTCATGAAGAAATTAGATGTACACTCTGTAGCTGAATTGATCAGGTTTGCCTATCAGACTGGAGTAGTCTCAAATTGATCAATTAGGGTAATCACCCTATCAATCTAAGTAATTCACTCTATTTAGAACACTCTAAGTACTTTCTTATTTAGCGGTTGTAAAAAATTGCTATGTCGAATATCCTTGATCTTACTAAAAGAGAATTAGAAGTTTTAGCTCTGGTAGCTGAAGGTATGTCCAATAAAGATATTGGAAATTCCCTTCAGATCAGTCCAAGAACTGTTGACTCACACCGTACAAATATTCGCAACAAAACTGGTATTAAGAATATTGCGGGAATGATTCGTTTCGCATATAAACACAAGTTGATCCAGTGAAGCATCTGTTTATATATATCTGCTTGATGGTAGGTCTTATTGTACCCAGTACTTCTCTTGGCCAGAATATTAATATAGATGAGAATAAGTGTGTTGTCAAAGAGAAAGCAATGAATATCAGTGGCCTTGATATTTCGCCGGATGGAAATCAACTGGCAATTGTTTGTGCAAGCAACTACCCACTGATGATCTATGACTGGAGAACCCAAGAGATTCTTAAAGAAATTGATATCAAATCAGATGCACTAGGCTACAGCGTTTCATACTCTAGCAAAGGGAACTATCTATTACTACAGGAAAAAACCTTGACCAACAACATTAAGAAGGCCAAACTGAGCAACTTCATGATCATTGATATCAGTCAAGGGAAGGTAATGGAGCAATATAGGAAGATTGCAGATCTTAAGATTGCTGCAGATGAAAGCCATTACTATCTTTTAGATAAGGCGGAACTATCTGTTTATGATTTAAAGAGTGGCCAAAAGGTCAAGAGCTTTGAGATAGAAAATGCCAGAAACGCAATTGCTGTTAGTCCGGATGGCAACGACTTGGCTATAGTAGTTGAGCCAACAAAAGAAGAACTGGTGCTTGTTCCATCAATTAGAAATGATAAAAAGGCTTTGAAGAATGCTATGAAATACAGGCATATGATCGCTATATATGATATCGGCACAGAGAAGTTCAAAAAAATCGTACCGGAGATCTATGACAATATCAATACAATGCAATACTCCAAAGACGGAAATAAACTATTGAATTTCAACGCTGCTGCCAATTCTTATATAAATGTGATTGATGCAACTGACTACTCTCCCTTGAGAGAGGCTTATATGAGCAGAACCAATGTACAACCTGATTTCTCTTTCAATCCGGATGGAAGCCTTTTCGGCATTGCTTCCGTTGAAAGATTCCCTACTGTGAACATCTATCAAGCTGGCAAAGGAAGCATGGTAGATCATTATGATACGGAGAATAGGATTTGGAAAAGCATGAAGCAGAAAATGTATCCAGGCACTTATTCAAGCTTTGTTTTTTTACCAGAGGGCAACTATGTAATAATTGCTTATGGAAATGCCTTGATCAAATGGAAAATCGAAGGAAAATGAAAAGAACAATCCAATTTGCTCTGATAATATGTATTTGTGTTTGCAGCTTCCAAAGCGATCTCTATGCTCAGAAAAAAAAGTATTTGATAGAGGAAGAAGAAGTGATCGAAGCGGCTCACAAGGCAATTGAAAAATCTATGGCTGAAGGTGATTTTAAAAAATTTGCCGAGAAATCTGAAATAAAGGGAAGTTATATAATGGATATTACCATTAAAAATAAAGGTGAAGTAGCTTCAGTGAAGACTATTGATAGAAATGGAGAGATCGTTCACCAAAATGAGCTTAAAGACTTCGTGATATCATACAGGTTTCCCTTTAAAATGCAAAAAAACAAGAGTTACAAGTTTCGATATGAATTCAAATTTTAATTATCTAACCAAATCAATTTATAAAATGAAAAGATCACTATTTGTTGTAGCAGCTTTAATCTTCGGATCATTTGCTTTGAATGCTCAAGAGGAAATGGAAGTAGCCTGGACCAAATCTTATGACCACAAAGGAGAAAGAGTTGGAACCGGCCTGGAAGGAGAAGGTGAAGTAAGTTATACATCCGACAGTAAGACCATGACCGTTTTTAATACTTCTGATGGTTCTGTGGTATGGTCAAAGGACTTTAAAGACCTAGCACCGAAACTAAGAAAGGTCGATGAACTTATTCCTTTTTGGAAATCTGGCTGTGTATTCCTATTTGAAAAGAAAGGAGGTAAAGACCAGATCGTAGTGATAGATCTGAAGAAAGGTGAAATGTTGTGGAATACTGAAAAGTATAAGAATTTGACTAGAGATAATGTTATCTACATCAAAGAAACAGATGCATTTTTACTTTCTCTTGAAGATAGAATCATATACATTCATGCAAGAACCGGAGAAGAAGTATGGGAGTCAACTGCCTTTGTCGGCTCTGTTGGTGCATGGGACATTAGAGATGGATACATGACTGCCATGAATATTTTGCCAACTGGATTGTCAGCATTGTTCAAAGGATTTAAAAATCAAATTGCCAAGATCGACCTATCTAATGGGGATATTGTTTGGACCAATGAATACATTGGATTTGCAGCTAGAAAGGTGATCACCAAGGAGAGGATCTTCGACTTAAAGATCACAGAAAACAAGGTTGTGATTACTTTGAACGGACTACAAGTTTATGATTTCAATACAGGTGCTCAATTATGGTCAGCTGCCTATCCAGAAACTCCGAAAGTTATTGGTGCACCGGCCGGAGCAAAAGCATTTGGTGTTTATGGGGCAATTGCAGACCCATTAAGAGTAGGTGATGATATCTATATAATTGAAATGAACAAAAAATCAGATCAGAAGATCAAGAAGTATGATGTTCATACCGGAAAACTTTTATGGACTTCACCTGAGATCAAAAATGCTAAGGCATTGCCAAATCTATATGTGGTTGAAGACAGAGTGATCGTTCAAATTGGTGGAGTAGTTGAAACTCAAGCTTATATCAGAAGAAAAACTCAAGATGGTTGGGAAGAAGAATGGATCGTGGATTATGTGAATGTCAAGCCAAATGGACTACAGGCGTTTAGCACAGAAGACGGTTCCCTAGTTTGGGCTTCTGAAAAATTCAAAAAAGGAATAACCAATGCATTTGTAGATAATGATATACTATATGTCAGCAGCGGCAAATCCATTTACTCAATGAACTATAAAGATGGTGCAGTCAACTTTGAAGAGGATGTCAAGAATGGAGGTGTTGGTAATGCAGTTAAGATCCTTCCATATAAAGACAAGATTGTAGTAGTTGGAGAAAAGGGTATCTCAACGTTTGCAATGAAGGATGGCAGCCTTCTTAATGCTAATAAGTATAAGAAAGCAGCAGTGTCAGAGCAGGAAGACAATATCCTCTTAATGGTTACACCAAAGAATGATTTTGCAGCATTTAATTTGGAAGATTGTTCTTATAGAGAGTACAATGCCAAAAAGAACTCACAGCAATCTTTAAGTGAAGATGGAAGGTTTGTATGGGTCTATGAGAAAAAGGACGTCACCAAATTAAAAGTTAGATAGGGTTAAGTGAAAATGAAGAGAAAGGGGGCCATTTGCGCCCCTTTTTTTGTTCTTACTTGCGGATAAGAATAAGCAGTTTTTCATTGTAGTACTAAATTGGCAGACTAATCTTAATTTTATTCCTCAACAAAAAAATTGAAAATGAAAAAGTTAGGATTTGTTATAGCAACTGCTCTTGCAGTTTTAATTGTGTTTGCCTTCAGTGGCGGAGAAGAGTATGAAACTTTAAAGATCGGCTCCAAAGCACCTAAGATCGATTATGAGATGGAATCCACTCAAGGGGAAATGGTCAGCGTAAAATCCTTAATGAAGGAAAATGGAACACTCATCATATACTCCTGCAATACTTGTCCCTTTGTGATCGCATGGGAAGACCGCTATCCTGAAATTGCCGGTTGGGCTGAATCTGCCAAAGTTGGATTTGCTCTCATTAACTCTAATGAAGCTAAAAGGCAAGGTGATGATTCAATGGAAGAAATGAAGAACCACGCTGCTGAAAAGGGTTATCCAGATATTCCTTACTTGGTAGATAACAATTCAGAATTGGCAAATGCCTATGGTGCAAAGACTACCCCTCATGTATTCTTGTTCGATAAGAATTGGAAACTGGTATATGAAGGTGCGATCGATAACAATCACAAGGACATGAATGCAGCTGATCAGCCTTATCTGAAAAATGCATTGAAGAATCTCTCAGAGGGAAATGTGATCGACCCTAATGATACTAAAGCGCTAGGCTGTAGCATCAAAAGGGTAAAGATCTAGTTGGTTCTTTCTAGAAGTTATAGGAAAATCCCAAGCTCAGTACTTCTTTGAACTGAGTTCTGGGTCCTATTTTCGGATTTCCATTCTCATCTAACTTTGGATCTCCATTGGCCTTGGTCTCCTGAATGTCTATATCATGATCGTAGATCAAAGTGGTGGTTACATTACAAGTAATGTACTTGTTGACCTTCATTGCCAAAATATTTTCCCAGAATACATCAATGTGAGAAGGATCTTCTGTGTAGCTAGAGAAGAGTTCCAATCTACTTTTCAGATTGATATTCTCCATTACTTTAACATCCAGTAAGAAGTTCGCATATGCTCCTATCTCGATCAATGAGTTTTCTCCGTCTTTGATCTTTCTTCCTGCCGCATTATATTCTGCTTCTTGCACTCCAAAAGCACCTGCATCTGCAAGATCCTGGTTCATGACAAAGGTCATTTTAGCGGTAGCAGGTGATATATATGCAGAGAACTTATCCGATGGCTTATAATCAGCACCGAGAGATAATAGCAAATAACCGGGTGCCATGAATTCTGAGATCAGAGTAGAATCATTGGGGTAGTTATAACCTGCTGCAAATTGAGATTTAAAGTTCAATAAGGCAGTGTAGTACCAATGCTCACTTGCCTGAATTCCATATTTGGATAGAAAGTCAATTCGGTCATCGGTCTTTCTCAGCTCTTCACCTCCTTGTTGCATAATACCATAAGCCAGGTCCAACTGATTGGTCCAGCTTTTATTTCCCTTTTTATAGTTCAAGTTCAAATTGGCGAGAGAGGTTAAAGCCAGTGACCTTTGTCCACCAGCGGCCCAATTCTCCAAATACACTTGAGTGAAGTTCAAACTGGTGATCCCGTGGAACTTCCAGCTGGTGTCTTTAACTGCTGCTGCCGGCTCATCTTGGGCAGAGGCAGATTGAAAGAGGAAAATAGAAAGTGCAATAACTAGAAATCTTTTCATTCTTATCTTATTTTGAATTGTGTACATGAACATCCATTTGAGGGAATGGGATATTGATTCCTTTAGCGTTAAATTCATTGTAAACCTTTTCAAGGGTTTCCATCTTCACATCCCAATAGTGTTCACTATTAACCCATACTCTTGTAGCCAAGTTCACAGAGCTATCACCTAGTTCTGAAACTTTGATAAAGATTGCCGGGTCTTTATGAACTCTTTCATCTTTAGAGAGAATGTCGAGTAAGATCTCTCTTGCCGCTTCGATCTTATCTCCATAACCAATACCAATTGTCCAGTCTACCCTCCTCTTAGGCTCGGAAGAAAAGTTGGTCAAAGAACTGGTAGCTACTCCTCCATTTGGGATGATAATGGTTTTATTATCAACTGTCTTAAGGATCGTATTAAATATCTGGATCCCATGCACAGTTCCACTATGACCCTGTGTTTCAATGTAATCTCCAACTTTGAATGGCTTTAGTATAAGTAAGATCACACCTCCGGCAAAATTGGAAAGTGTTCCAGACAATGCCATACCAACAGCCAAACCAGCAGCACCAAGAATGGCAATGAAAGAGGTCATTTGAATACCTACCATTCCTAGAACAACTATGAAGAGGATCAATTTTAGAGTCGTTGATACAAGGCTCTTTAGAAATGGGATCAAGGAAGGGTCAACATTTCTGCTCGATAACATATTCCCAAATCCGCGATTCACTCCCTTTAAGACCCAAAGTCCGATGATGAGAGTTGCGATCGCTCCTATAAGATTAACTCCATATTCTACGACCATTTCTTTGGCCATTGCTAAGTATTTATCAATATTTTCCATGGTTTAAATTTTGGTTGCGAAATTAAAACAAATCTGATTAAGAGATGGTTAAGTTTGTCTAGTGGGTATTAAATTATGAATAAAGTCTTTTTTGTCCTTATACTTCTCCTGATATTTTTCATTCTTGAATTATATGCATTTCAGGCTTTCAAGGAACTTACTTCAAAATCATCTTCCTTTATTCAAAGTTTTACCAGGTGGGCCTACTGGAGCTTGACAGCTATCGTCTTCGCTTCTTTTCTTTTCTTTCATTTTGGTCAGCCTGAGATCCTTGGTAAACACGGAAGAACCATCCTTATCTCATTCATTTTTATCAATTATCTTTTTAAAACTCTGCTGTCTGTCTTTTTGTTTTTTGGTGATCTGATCAGAGGTGTTCAATGGATAGCATGGAAGATCGCGGGTCCTGATGTTAAGATGGGGGAGGAAGGAATAAGCAGATCAAAGTTTTTGATCACTAGCGGAATGATCATAGCAGCGGCTCCTGTTCTATCAATGACCTGGGGGATCATTAGCGGAGCTCATGATTATAGAGTTAGAAGAGTAAAGCTTCCAATTGCCAATCTTCCAAAAGGGCTTGAGGGATTAAAGATCTTGCAGCTCTCTGATATTCACTCAGGAAGTTTTTGGAGCCGAAGTGCAGTATTAAGGGGAATTGAGATGATTAAAGAAGAGGCTGCCGATCTGATCGTTTTCACCGGGGATCTGGTGAATAATAAAGCAGAGGAAATGAATGAATGGAAGGAGCTGTTTGGACAACTTAAAGCACCTTTGGGTATCTTTTCTTCTATGGGAAACCATGACTATGGAGATTATGTGAAATGGGAAAGTGAAGAGGCCAAGAACAAGAATTTACAAGACCTTTATTCAACTCATAAAGAAATGGGATGGGATCTTCTTAACAATGAAAACAGGGTAATAGAAAGAAATGGTGAGAAGGTAAATATTGTTGGGGTAGAGAATTGGAGTGCTAAAGGCAGGTTCCCTAAATATGGAGATCTGGAAAAAGCAACATCGGGATTGGATCCCGACAAACCAACGATCCTTCTTTCACACGATCCAAGTCACTGGAAAGGAGAGGTCTTAGAGAAGTTCTCCTGGATAGATCTGACTCTTTCCGGACACACTCACGGAATGCAGTATGGAGTTGAAATTCCCGGTTTCAAATGGAGTCCTGTGCAGTACTTCTACAAGGAGTGGGCAGGCTTGTATTCAAGTGGAAAGCAAAACTTATATGTAAACCGAGGTTTTGGATATATTGGATATCCGGGTAGGTTTGGAATACTGCCTGAGATCACAGTAATTAGTTTAGAAGCAAAAGGGTAAGGGCCTTCCCAACAATATCAAACAGATAGTTGAGACCTATTACGCAGCTGAGTCTAATTACCATGCCTCCTTATCAATGCTAGGATTTATGAGCTTGTTTTGAGCATCAAGCTGTTCCGTAAACATATTTCCACTTTCTTGGTTAAATTTATATTCCAATTTCAACCATACCGAACCCTCACTCTTTAAAGAACAAATTGGTATGAACCTGAATACTGTCGATCTGCATAAACAACTTGACAAGATCAAGAAAAAGCATCCTGCTCCATCTATTGAAGATGAGATAGCCAATATTTTAGAGCAAGGAAGTCAAACAGACCAAAGAATATTAAGCTCAATTGAGAAGGGAGATGCTAACCAACTTATTGACGAGTCAAAATTGGATCCCAACAAGATCTATAGTCTTGATCAGATTGAGAAGTTATGTATAAAGTATCGACTAAGATTCTTGGATAGTAAGCACTTCAAAGGGGAGATCCCATATGAGGCTTTAGTGAAAGTAAAAGAGGTGGAGAAGGAACTGGATATGGAGCTCGGACACTTCAAGATCATTGCGCCTAAAGAACTCTTCAAGTTAACCGACAAGGACTCAGACCCTATTCTGATGCTTCCTCTTTCAAAAGATAGATTCTATTTCATCCATAAATGGGGCGGAGAGATCTCATCTCTCAGATCCATTCTTGCATTTCCCATGCGCAATTTCATGAGCATGTTCTGGTTTTTGGTAGCATTGGCTATTCTCTTTTCTTGGGCAGTACCAACCCCTTCGTTTGATGTCTTCATCTTTTTAGTGGTTCATAGTTTCATAGCAATTTGTGGAATGGCTTGCATGATCGTAATGAGTATGAGAGAGAACTTCAGCAACGCAGAATGGGATAGCAAATACCTTAGCTAAAATCCGCTTACTTTTGCCCGATGAAAATATTGGTCCTAATCTCAGTCTTTCTAGCATCCCTTATGACCGATCCGGTTGAAAAAGGAAAGATCAAGATCAGCCTGGAAGGACTTAAAGAAGAAAGTGGCAGTATTGCATTAATGATCTTCAATAAGGAAGATGGCTTTCCGGATGATCGCTCAAAGGCCGTCTTGAAAAGACAGGTAAAACTGAACGGCAAGATCAAAGAAATTGAGATTCCGGAATTGCCCGCCGGACGTTATGCCATCTCATTGATCCATGATGTGAACAATAATGAGAAGCTCGACAAGAACCTGATGGGAATCCCAACAGAGCCTTTTGGATTTTCAGGCAACAAAAGCATTTTTAAAGGCCTCCCATCCTTTGATGAAGCTGCTTTTGAATTGAATGCCGCAGAAGTAGAGTGCAAGATTGAGCTGATCCGACTTTTCTAAATCATCTCTGAGGCATCAACTCTCTTTCCCAAACCAAATTTCCTTTAGTATCAAAGGTTTTCAGCACTAATTTCCTTTCCTTATAACTTCCTTTCATTTCCAGCATTCCAAAGTTTTGCTTCGGATAATGAGTGCCCTCCAGTCGAAGAGTATTGCCTTCATCGTGGGTATCATAGGAAGTTGAGGTGAGGGGAGAGGAGGTGAAATCATACATCACAATACCATTCTCACTTTCATATTTGGTGAGTTCTGTCTTGTGTCGGTCACCACTTAGAAAGACTACATTCTTGATCTCTTCATCCGCTATCAGTTTCAACAATTTTTCTCTTTCCTCCGGAAAGGTGGCGTAGTTCTCATGAACTGCAGCAGGACTGAGAACTTGTCCGCCAATGGCTACGATCTTAAAGCGGGCTTTACTGCCCGCCATCGCATCGATCAACCATTGGATCTGAGCATCGCCTAGAATTTCTCTTTTCCCTGTTTTACGATTGTTCGGACTGCGTTGACTTCTATTGTCCAAGAGGAAGAAGTCTAGATCATTGTATGAAAACATTCCCGTAATGCAACTCTCGCATCCTTCAATTCCATAACTGGGGTTGGCCCAAAAATCTTTGAAAGCTTGTAAGGTTAGGTCTTTATTGATGAAACTTCTATCGCCATCGTTGGGCCCAAAGTCATGGTCATCCCAAATAGCATAATGATGAAAGTTCTTCAAAAACTCCTGCAAACTATCTTGAGACTTGAAATGTGTATATCTGTACTGAATTCCGCTCATGGAACCCCAATCCGGCTCTCTTAAATAGATATTGTCTCCTAGCCAAAGCATGGCTTCAGCATTTGTTTTCGCCATGGATAAAAAGATCTCCATGGATTTCCCATAAGGCTTTCCCGGTCGGTCGTATTGCTCTTCATTTGTGTAGGTACAGCTTCCGATCAAGAAAGAAAAATCCGGAGCATCAGTTCTGTATCGCCAATGTTGTTGAGTAGTGAATTGTCCTTTTGTAAATACCTGATCGTCTAAGGAGAGTATTCTATAGCTATAGGTTGTCCCAGGCTCAAGATGGTCTGCAACCAAATGCAAACAATTAGCATTCTTCTCACTGCTTGCATATAGCTTTTGAGTCTTATTCCTATTATCATTGTCAGCAAAATATTCAAAGTAGATATCTTGAGGCCCGTCGGTTTGAACCCAAACGACTACTTCTTTTAATTCTTTATAGCCCAGCATGGGTCCGGACTTAATTTGGGCTAATGAAACTGAGAAGGAGAGTAAAAAGAGAAAGATGAGGAGAAGTGGAGATAGATAATTTGTGAATCTAGTGTGAGCTTCTCTTATTGCCATTTTCTTTGTTTACTTCAGTGGATAAAAAATCATTTTCTTCTTTGTCGTCTTTCCCATACAGGAAAGTAATGTCCTCAACTGGAACAACATTCTTACCGGAAACTACAAGGGCCAGTGCCATGATCACACAGCTGATGATGATGATGTATAGCAATATTCCCGAATCAAATGCCGGCTCTTGAAATTCTTCAGGGATGGCAAAGAATAAGAGTATGCTGATCAATCCTCTAGGCGTCAGCCAAACTTGAGGGTAGATATCCTTTAAAAGGAATAGCTTCACGATCAAGAACCTCAGAACATAGATCAATGCCAAAAGAGAGATACTAATGATGGCAACGTTCAAGTCCATCAAACTGCTCAGAGCAATACTGATCCCAAAGAGAACAAAGAAAAAGGTTCTTACTACAAAGGCAGATTCAATGGTCACCAAATGAAAATCTTCCAAGACTTCGCTCACTTTTGAACGGTCGATCCACTTTCTCAGCACACCTCCAAAAAACACATTGTAATTGTTCAAGATCAATCCGAAGATCAAGATCTCCACCAAGGAAGATAGGTGGAAGAGTTTACCAACGGAATAGAGGATCATCAACACAGCGATCAACATGAATAGCTTTACTTGTGAGGTCATCTTTTGGAAGATCAATACCAAACCATAGCTGATCGCAACAGACAATAGGAGGGTGATGGCAATATTGGAGAAGATGTTACTCGCCACCACCTGTGCACTTTCAGCACCCGCATTTTCCAAAAGAAAATAGAATACCATAATCCCGAGTATATCTGAGAAAGTTCCTTCATAGACCATGAATTCCTTTTTCAATTCAGATAATCCCCCAACAGATGGGATAATAATGGCACTGCTCATAATGGAGAGAGGAACTGCGTAAATGACCGCATGAAAGAAATCATCAATGATGAAATACTGCAGGATATAGGCTGCGCCAATAGTGGTTAAACCCAATGATAGCAGGGCAACGCTAAAGGATTTCCAGATGATGGGCCACTTCTCTTTGGTAAGTTTAAGATCCAGAGCTGCCTCCAGCACGATCATGATCAATCCAATGATCCCCAATACCTCAAGAATGTCGAAGAGGGAATCATCTGTAGTGATGTTCATGAACTTCATGCCTTGTCTGAGCAGGATCCCCAGAGCAATTAACATGAGTACAGAAGGGATGTTGGTCTTCTTAGAAATGATATTGAAGAAATAGGAAAGAATGATGATCAGGCTCAGCCCAATTATCGCCCAATAGGGATTGATCATTTCCATGGCATCTTCAATTTATTAGCAGTTTTTTCTTCTACTTCATCTTCAAAAAGAGCATCGAAGATCTGCTTTGCAAGAATAGGGAAATAGGATGAAGTAATGGTATTGATATCGTTTTCTGTTGCAGGTACCAGAGTGGAAGAAATACCTGTGGCCAGAATACTACCGTCTTTTTTATAGAGTGTAAAGTGCACTTTCAACTCTCTATTGAACTCCATTCTTTGCATGGCAGCAGCGTCTCCATAGACATTTCGAAAATCCAGTTCATTCAAGAAGAGGAAGAATTCATTGTTGAAGTTCATATGCATGCTATCCAGCATCTTTTGATCACTTACAACTGCTTTCATATAGCGTTCACGTGGATCGCTCTTGGTAACGATCTCGCCACCTTGTACCCCACCTCTATCGTAGCGATCATCTTCCTTTTTCTTGAACTTCTCTTTGAACTTGGTAACTCCATCTTTCTCTTCCGTTTTGGAAACCAATTCATATTCCAGATCAATATTTTGGTAGATATAGCTCAAGGAAGATTGGGCACTATCGTCATCTAGGGTGTAATAGGAAGTTACCTTACATCTTTCTTTGAAAGTGTAGTATAGACTTTGGTCCAGGGCATTGGTAAAACGGGAAATGATCTGCTCAGAATTCATTTGATTGTGCTCAGCAAGTTTGCCATTGACATCAGACAAATACATTTTGCTTTGGAAGGGAACGATCAAGATCGACTGATGGTCCAACATAAAGGGCTCATCTTGAAATCTCAAGGTGGAATGTTGAGCAGTGGCTGAAAGGCAGATCATTGCGAAAACGCAACTTAGTAATAGTCTCATTTTTGACTTTTTATCAAAAATAAGCTCAGTCCTACCGATGCAATAGTAGAAAGAGTGCTACTTTAAAACAGAGGAATGTTAACAATTAGTCGAAAGCTCGAATGATATCATTTCCGTTGGCAAGGATCATTAACCCAAGCAGAATAATGATACCAACGATCTGAGCGTATTCCAAGAATTTGTCGTTGGGTTTTCTACCGGTAATGATCTCATAAAGCAAGAACATCACATGTCCACCGTCCAATGCAGGAATAGGAAGGATGTTCATGATCGCCAGAATGATGGAAAGAAAAGCCGTAAAGGACCAGAATCTCTGCCAGTCCCAAGTAGGACTAAAAGCCTTAGCAATGGTTCCAAATCCACCTAAAGACTTGTAAGCTTCTGTTTCAGGTTTGAAGATCAATTTGATCTGCTTGATGTAATTGTCGAAAGAGCTGTATGCTTTAGTAAAGCCTGCCGGGATAGATTCTATCAAGCTGTATTCTTCAATGGCAACAGGAATTTGCTCATCTGCCGGTGTGATCGCGAATCCAAGAGTGCCTTGTTCACTAACATCGGCATTTAAGACAACCTCACTTCCATTTCTCAAAACTGTAAAGCTGATCTTTTCTCCTTTCAATCCTTGAAGTGTTTTAACAACATCCTGGAAGAAAGGCGTAGGAGTTCCTTCAACGGAGACCAATTGATCGCCCACTTGCAATCCGGCTTTTTCGGCATTGGAGCCGGAGGTGACTTCAGCTACTTCAGCAATCAATGCAGGCTCAATAAAGGCATCCTGCTTTTTGATCATATTGGCCACCGTGTTCTCCGAGATTTGGATATCCTCGGAAATTCCTTCCCTTTCTATCTGAATGGTTTTAGCATCTTCCAACAAGATCTTCAACGGAATGTCTTTCAATTTCTCGACTTTTTGTCCGTCAAGACTCAAGATCTTGTCTCCGCTTTTCAGCCCCATTTCCATGGCTACCGAATCTGCATATATCCCATAAGTAAGCTTGTCAGTTGGAACGTATTGAGTTCCCCAAACGAAAAGAACCCCGATATAAATAGCAATTCCCAAGATCACATTCACGGTTACTCCACCCAACATGATGATCAATCGTTGCCAGGCTGGTTTAGAACGAAACTCCCAGGGTTGAGGTGGTTGTTTCATCTGTTCCTTGTCCATGGACTCGTCGATCATTCCCGAGATCTTCACATAACCTCCCAAAGGAAGCCAACCAATTCCATATTCTGTCTCGCCTTTCTTGAACTTGAAGAGAGAGAACCATGGATCAAAGAAAAGATAGAACTTCTCAACTCTAGTCTTGAATAGTTTCGCAGGTATAAAATGACCCAGCTCGTGAAGGATCACGAGGATGGATAAACTGAGAATTAATTGTGATGCGCGAATTAGGATCTCCATTCGAAAAATAAAGCCTCAAAAGTAATGATTAACTTAGGAAGAGGGGAGGTAAAATCCAATTACAAAAAGTTGGCATTTTCATTCCGGTGAAGAAATTATTTAGAGCGACGGGATTAAATGAATTATTTAAAGTTGGTTCAAGGTTTCTGAAAAATTTTGTCAATCTAAATAATAAAGACAATTTAACAATCAATAAATTCTCACAATGATCTCCCTCGCTTTTTCCCTCGCTTCCTGGTCCGCTGCCAGATATTGCTCCAAGCTTGCCTTTTTTATATTCGTCATACTTTCCATCACTTCTTCATTGATATCTGCAATTTGCAGAAAGGAGATCTGCTTATTTCTAAAAGCCTGATTGCTGATCTCGTTGGCTGCATTGAGCACACAAGCAGCAGTGCCTTCCATCTCCAAAGCTTGATAGCACAGTTTCAAGTTTTTGAACACATTCTCATCTACTTTTTCAAAATCCAGAGAAGGATAATTCATAAAATCAAAACGAGGAAAATCCGATTTGATCCTTTGAGGGTAGGCCAAGGCATATTGAATGGGCAGTTTCATATCCGGCAACCCCATTTGGGCCTTCATACTCCCGTCCTCAAATTGAACAATTGAATGTATGATCGACTGTGGATGCACGATCACTTCGATCTGCTCGGGTTTAAGATGAAAAAGCCATTTGGCCTCTATTACTTCCAGTCCCTTGTTCATCATGGTGGCTGAGTCAATCGTGATCTTCGCCCCCATTTCCCAATTGGGATGTTTTAGAGCAGCTTCAAGGCTAACCTTTTCCAATTGTTCTTTGGAGTATCCTCTAAAAGGACCACCGGATGCTGTGAGAATGATCTTCTCCAATGGATTGTGCAATTCCCCTACCATGCATTGGAACAAGGCTGAATGCTCAGAATCAACCGGAATGATCGGAACTCTTCTGCTGGCTGCTTCCTTCATGATCAATTCTCCGGCAACTACCAAAGTTTCTTTGTTGGCTAAGGCAATGGGTTTTCCGGCTTTTATTGCATTCAATGTAGGTTGCAGTCCAATAGCCCCAACAACAGCCGTCAATACAATATCTATTTCCTCCATTTCCACTACTTGTGCCAGAGCTTCATTGCCAGCATAGGTCTTGATGTCTTCCTTCCACAGTTCTTCAGAAACTTTTTTATACTGCTCCTCATCTCCAATAACCACACAATTTGGCTTGAACTTAAGTGCCTGTTTTATAAGAAGTTCCGCATTTTTATATGCCGTAAGTACCTCAACCTCAAATAATTCAGGATTTTTTTCTATCACATCCAAAGCCTGACAACCAATGGAGCCTGTAGAGCCAAGTATGGCAACCCTTTTCTTTTTTTCAGAATTTCTCATTCAATTAATAAAACCTTAATCTCTTTATTACCGTATAGTTACCCACTCAATGGGGAATTTAAATATATTTGACGCCCGGGAATACAGCTAACCACAATGAATTCACAAAACCACGTACTTCGTTTGATCGTATCTTGCGCAATTGTTTTCTCGCTTGCAGTTGCAGTAGTTTACATTCAGGAGTTCAAAGAAAACGAAAAAGCGAATCTAAATCAAAAGGATAATAAATCTCTTTATCTTACTAACCAGCAATGGTTGACCAAGTAAGTTAAAGCCTAGAATTCTTCTTGATATTCTTAAGGATCTGATCTCGATCTTTCAATTGATCGATTCTCACCATATCCCCATTTCCCAATTTCGATAGTTTTTTCAGCTCTTTTCTTGCCCAGGATTTTGATTTGATAGCCAAAACGGAAACTTTCAATCCTTCTTTAGCAGCATTCTCTATTTGCCTCTTGGTTCCATTGGGCCCAGGCTTCAGATCAAATGCTCCATCACTCACCAAATACAATTGATTATTTCCTTCATTTAGATAATTATTCAATGCCGTTTGAATGGCCAGCTCAATTCCTTCAATGGCATTGGTCCTGCCCTTAGCTTCAAGTGATTGAATGATCCCTTCTATTTTTTCCTTGTCAACGGCTTTTGCATTTTCGATCAATTTGGCTTCATTGTCATAGCAGACGATACTCAAGATATCTTCCTCCCTCAAAGGCTGAAGCAAAGTGATCAAGCTTTCCTTCAACAATTCAAGCTTTCCCTCCTTGGCCATAGAAGAAGAAATATCGATCAAGAAAACCATATTGTTAGGTCGAAATTCTTCACTCAGTAACTCAATTTTTTCAGGCTCTTCTCCCAACATCACATTGAAACTCCTGATCTGACCGGTTACTTTCCTGCGCCTTTTGGCAATTTGTCGAGGAGTTGGAACATCGTCAAAGGAGGGGCATTTTTGTAATCCATTGGAGGGCAATCGTTGAACTTTGCCGGTAAATTGGATCTTGATATCATATTCAGCTTGATCAAAATGCAATTCCAGTGTTTTGTCAAAAGGGCCAATTTGCATTTGATTGATCTTAACTCTTACAAAGGTGAATCCCCCTGCCAATAGAACTCTGTCTCTGATCTGCACCTGCATAGGAGGAGTAGCAAAATGATTGATCAAATTCATGGCAGTTGGCGCAGGATTATAGATTACAAGATCAACTATATCTTCATTGTTCTTTTTGATCTTACCTAGGTCAAAGGATCGTTCTATAATACTTTGAGAATTTGCCCCTGTCGAAAAAGTGAGCAGAAAGCTCAAGAAGAGAAAGGTGAAGAACGAAAGGACTTTGCTCGGCAATTTCATCATTTATAGGCAACCCCGTAGATCACATAATGTTGCTTAGAAGATAAGATCCCACTGATCAGATGGTCTATTTTGCCAAGAAAACCTCTTTGAGATTCCGACCTGCCAAAGGCTGCAAAGAAACCTGTGGTTTTGTATTCTACTTTTGAAAATTCTGAGAAGATGGAATGAACTTCTTCCATTCTCAAATAATTCCATTCGCTGCCCCATTTAACAAAGTTCTTTCTAAAGAATCGATGAACAAGAGAGGATTCAAGATTTTCAGCAAATAAAAGAACTCCTCCTTTTTTCAAGGATCGATATGCTTGATCGATCACCAATTTCTTCTTTTCATCTTGTCCATTTCTGCCAATTCCGCCCAAGATGGATTTGAAGATCACTACATCAAATGATTCTTCGTAAGGGATATTGGTAGCATCGATAGATGCATAATTGATCTTTAGATCCTTATACTTTTGATGCAAAGGCTTTGCAGTCTCTTCCGGATTTTCTAGGTCAGAACAGACCACCTCAAACCCTTTCAGGGCTATCCATAGGGACAATCCACCTCTTCTGCCCCCAAGTTCCAATGCCTTACCCTTAGAGTTAGGGAGTCGATCTTCCCAATAGGGAATTGCTTTCCCCCAGTTCACTAGGTCCCATTCAATGATATCTGTAAGAAGCTGTTTTTCCATATTGCTTTTGCGAAATTAACTAATCAACTGATGATAACTTCTTCAGCTAGCTTGTCTCATTCATCCTTTATGGTCGAACTTTGAATCTTTCTAAGCTTTTAGCACATTTGAACTGTGATTGATTCCTTCCCATCTGTTTCTGTTGTTATTCCTTGCCTGAATGAAGAGAAATACATTGAAAGATGCTTGCAGTCTATTGTTGATGTAGACTATCCTAAGGAGAAGCTGGAAGTCTTTGTTTGCGATGGTATTAGCTCAGATGGCAGTAGGGAGATCATTTCTCGAATGTCAGCAAGCTACCCCTATATACACTTGTTAGACAATGAAGCAAGGACAACTCCTCATGCATTAAATCTTGGGTTGAAAAGATCAAATGCAGAGGTGAAGATCATTCTGGGAGCCCATGCAGAGATCGACCGGCAATTCATTTTGCAAAACATAGAGACACTTAAGGAATCTGAAGAAGTGGGCTGTTCAGGAGGCATTATAGAGAATGTTTATGAAGACAATACATCTGAATTGATCGGAAAAGCTATGTCTTCCTCCTTTGGAGTTGGGAATGCTCATTTCAGAACTGCAGCCAAAGAAGGATTTGTAGATACTGTTGCTTTTGGTGCCTATAGAAAGGAAGTTTTTGAAAAGGTTGGATACTTCGATGAAGATCTGGTAAGAAATCAGGATGATGAGTTCAATTTTAGGCTGTTGAAGAATGGCTACAAGATATTTTTATCCAAAGCCATTCGATCTAAGTACTATGTGAGAGCCAGTCTTAAGAAACTATACAGACAATACTATCAATATGGTTATTGGAAGGTTTTTGTGAACAAGAAGCACAAGGCCATAACAACCTTCAGACAGCTTGTTCCATTGTTCTTTGTGCTCTATTTATTCATTGGAATAGCAGCTTCAATTATTTACAGACTATTGATCGGTTTATTCAGCTTTGGACTGGCGATCTATTTTGCCCTGTCAATTTTTTCAGCCATCAGATTACATTCCTCCCCCATCAAGATCTTGAAAACTGTTAGCATATTCTTTATCCTTCATTTTAGCTATGGGTTGGGATATTTAAATGGAATTTGGAGGTTTGTGCTTTTGGGGAAAGGGCCGGATATTCGTCAAATGAAATCTTCTCGATAAGTTTGCAGCATAATTCTATTTTGAATCTGTTTTGCTATTTTGAAGGAATAGAATTAAACTCTACTATTGTATAAAGACACATCAATTAATCAGATCTCAGCATTATGTTAAAAGGGAAAACAGTAGCCGTAGTAGTTCCTGCATATAACGAAGAAACTCAGATTGGAATGGTCATCGAGACCATGCCCGATTTTGTTGATCGGATTATGATCATCAATGATAAATCAAAGGATCGAACTGCAGAGGTTGTTAAAGAGTACATCGATAAAGAAGGTCCGCATCAACTGGAACTAAAACCTTTTCCAAACAGGGTAATTCCTAACAAGTACAACGAGGCTGATCAAGTAGTAGAGGAGATGAATATGAAGGAGATCGAGCATTATGTCCCTTCTGAGATCGTTAACACATCACCCAATACGGATCGTATCATATTGATCAACCATTTGGAAAATGGAGGTGTAGGTGCCGGAATTGCAAGAGGATATAAGTGGTGCAAGGATCACGAAATATTTTGCACGGCGGTAATGGCCGGCGACGGTCAAATGGATCCGGGTGAGCTGGAGTCTATCTGTTTGCCGGTGATCGAAGAAGGGATAGATTATGTGAAGGGAAATAGATTGAGACATCCGAGCTCTAAATTCGTTATTCCCAAGATCAGGTTCTTTGGGAACTCAGTACTTTCCATGCTCACCAAGATCGCATCAGGCTATTGGAGAATTTCAGATACTCAAACCGGCTATACAGCTATTTCACTACCGGCTTTGAATGCCGTTAGGATCTATAAGATCTACAAGAGCTATGGAATGCCCAACGACCTTTTGGTCAAGTTGAACATTGCAGGATGCAGCCTGAAGGAAGTAATGATCAAACCGGTCTATAGGGTTGGTGAACAAAGTAAGATGAAGGTTGGAAAGGTGATCAGAAGGGTTTCCTGGTTATTATTGAAATTGTTTTTTAAACGCTTGTATACCAAGTACCTGATCAAGGATTTCCACCCTCTTTTTATATTCTACAACTTGGCCATCCTTCTTGGGGTCGCTTGTATTCCCTATGCAATAAAGATCATAGGATCTTTTGTTAATGGAACGGTCATGTCTTACGAGCCTATCTTGGCATTTATATTCTTATTCACAGGTTCTTTTCAGGCATTGACCTTTGCCATGTGGATGGATATTCAAGACAACGAACGAATCTATAAGTGATCACAATACATTCACTTATTAAGAGTTAGACTTTGATAAGCTGCTTTTGGAAGCATTTTGACTATCGTCAATTTGTTTAGTTTTGCAGATTAATAGAGGCTTTAAGGCTTTTTTGAAGGGCTTCTATATTTGTTTAACCCCTAGTTGAGAACATATGTGCGGAATATTTGGATTTGTAAGCAGCGGTAAGAGCAAGCTTCAATATCAAGAGGTCAAATCCATTGTAGATAACCTATTTGTGCTTTCTGAATCCAGGGGGAAAGAATCTTCCGGAATTGCCATCAAGAGCGATGAGAAACAGAACATCAGTGTGCTGAAAAAATCCATCCCTGCCAGCAAGTTCATCAAGTCCAAGGATTATAATAAGTTATTAGAATCTTCACTAAAGGCTAGCACAGACAAGGCGACTCCCTTTTCACTGATCGCTCATGCCAGATTGGTGACCAACGGAACTCAAGAAAACAACAACAATAACCAGCCTGTCATTAAGAACAACTATGTGGCAGTTCACAATGGGATCATCACCAATGTAGATGACCTATGGGAGAAGAATCTCAATCTCCAAAGAGAATATGAAGTTGATACTGAGTCAATGCTGGCTTTGCTCAAAAAGTATCAAGATGAGGGCAAGAACATCCCCAGCAGTCTTGAGCAATTATTTCACGATATCAAGGGAACAGTAAGTACGGCAATTTTATCTGCCACAAATGATATAGTCATCTTGGCAACCAACAATGCCTCACTATATTATGCTTTTGATTGGGAAAACCAAGTTGTGCTATTTGCCTCTGAAGCGCATATTCTCAATACGGCGATCAAAGAGTGGAGTTCATCCTCCAAACTCAAGCTAAGCGAAGTAGAATGGTCCTCTCCCAATAGTTCACTCATTCTAAATAATTCAAATTTCGAGCATAAGAGCTTTCATCTTTTTGACGACAAATTGCAACTGGGTGACTTAGATAGAAAAGCTCAAGAATTTGAGATCAACAACTTAAGTCCTGATAAACCGATCGATTTTGCAAAGGTTGAGTTGGAGCTTGCAAAGCAGCATGAGACCAAGCTAAGCTCTTTGTTAGAGTTTAATTTGGATGCGATCAATGAATTAAAGAGATGCTCTAAATGTTTGCTACCTGAAACATTCCCCTTCATTGAATACGACGATAGTGGAGAATGTAATTACTGCAAAAGATACATCCCCAAAAAGCAAGGAGAGAAGGAACAAGAGTTCAAGGAGCTCATGAAACAATATAGAAGCAAAGACGGAACACCTGATTGCATAATTCCATTCAGTGGAGGAAGGGACAGTAGCTATGGTCTTCACTATATTGTAAAAGAGTTAGACCTGCATCCGATCACATATACTTATGACTGGGGAATGGTTACAGACCTTGCTAGGAGAAATATTGCAAGAGTATGCGGAAAATTGGGAATTGAGAATATCATCGTCAGCGCAGATATCCATAAGAAAAGAGAGAACATCCGAATGAATGTTGAGGCTTGGTTAAAGAAGCCGCAGCTGGGAATGATCCCTCTCTTTATGGCGGGCGACAAGCAATTCTTTTACTATGTGAACCAGATCAAAAGACAAACCGGTATCAAACTGGATATTTGGTCTACAAACATTCTTGAGAATACTGATTTCAAGATCGATACATTGCCGGATAGCTTTGAGCTCTTGGGAGAACTTTTTAGGCAGATGCGTTGCTGCGTGAATCGCAACCAACTCTATCAGGATCGGGTCGTGAAGATATGTCATTCTGTCCCCCTATAATAGAAATTGCGGCTCTTGAACGACCGTGATGAAATGTCGTTCAAGCACTGACCGTTTTGCTATCAAACGGGGGTTGTGCAGTCAATACAAAATGTACAAAACGTACGTTTATAACTGAGTGTCAAGGTGCTAACCGTTCGCGGTGTCTAATTCAGTCGTCTCCTTAGTCCCGGAGGCATTAGTTCCCTCAACGCCGGCAGCAATCTCATCGCGGATATCCTCATGTTCTGCTATCATAGCAATTAGCCGCTCTAAAAATTTATGCGGGTCAATTTCAAGGCTATTAGCAATCAACCGAATTTGCTCCAGGGACTCGCCATATTCACTGGAGACGACCGCAACAAATGGATCGCCATGCTTGTTGACCTTTATAATTTCATCATAGAAATGAGCCCTATCAAAAGCCTTTCGAAGTTCTTTGCGAATATCCGCTACAGAAAATGCCTTCGTCATATGATTTCTCCTTTCCAGCAAAACTAAATCAACCTATTAACGCGAAAATATTTTCCCAATGTAAGGCCATTCCATCCAGATCTGCTAATTCCTAAGATTGCAACATCTCGAATCCCAAAAACTAAATGAAAACTAAAACCGCGGGCGTTGCCTCTCATTATAACATTGGATGCTTCGTCCAATTTAACTAAATTAGAAACCAATCGCACTATTGTCTGAATCGCTAGTCGAATGTCCTCAAATTCAGATGTTTTTAGTGACAATTGGTCCATGTCATCTCGGGCATGTTGCGTTAGCCGAACCGAAAAATTTCTTATCGGAAAAGGAAACAGCCTCCAGCTTCTGAGTTGAAATGGATTTCCTCCAAATACCGTGGAATCAATTCCAAGCACGCGGACCATTGACCGAGACATAGCTAAGAAAAATGTTAGGCCGTTTATTTCAGTCTTTTCGGCAATTACGTCGTCGTCATCGCCCAATGATTTCTTCGAAGAAAAATCAATCAAAAGATCCTCGACAATTCTCTTTCTGGGTAATCGCTTCGTCTCCCGGTGAGAGGCGAATTCCTTATTCGCCTCTGGGTCCCAAGCGATAGATGGCCTAGCCGGCACAGTCTTTCCCCTTCCTGAAAGTTGCATTTAGCTGTTTGTACAAACTAATGGAAATTGTCAATGTGTACCACTCCAACTTCGGTTCGCCGCTTTAGCTTTTTGGTGATCGTAAGCTGGAAATCGTAACTCCCCTTGACGCCCTCTCCACACCCCGCTAATGGCCCGCGCGTTCGGTGCGGGGCTTTGCCCTCACGCTGAAAGACATAATGAGCTGAACGCTGGTGGTTTGGCTTGTTTGTGGGAGGTCCCCGCCTGCGCGGGGACTCGCAAGCAGGCGGGGCTGGCAGAGTAATCCGGCAACGGTCCGGGTGGAGGGTTCAAGCTCGTGCAATGGCTTGGTGATGGTCCGTTCGTACTTCGACGGGCTCAGCACGAACGGGTCGGCACGATCTTTTCCCCATCATCCAGATTTGAGGCCGGTTCGGCGGACGAGACTTTTTCCCGTTCGCCCTGAGCCTGACGAAGGGCGAGCTGGCGAGACCGTCCGTACTTCGACACGCTCAGCACGAACGGTTTTGAGATGCCGGCGCTCTCGGGCACCGGAATGGGTTTTCACGAAGGGTCTGGCCTTGTGCCGCGCTCCCTTCAGCAAAAGTGGGAACCGGTGGAACCTCATCAGGGGAAGTGGGAACCGGTTCCCCGCCCGGATGAGGTGACGGAATTTCCGCCCGGAAGGGGCGCGAATAAGAGGAACGGATATATAATGCCGACGATCAACCAGCTGGTCCGCAAGGGCCGCGTTCCGCAGAAGGCCAAGAGCAAGGTCCCTGCGATGGAGCAGAACCC
>JAUIGQ010000128.1 GCA_030429925.1 Bacteroidia bacterium
TAATGGGAATACCCTTGGTCAATACAGCAGCCATTGCTACTCCCTGCGCTCTTCCCAGTTTAAGCATTGATTGGGCATTTACCCCGTAAAATGGGGCTTCTATTGCGGCTTCATCAACCTTATAATCAGCAATTAGTTCTTGAACTCTTTCAAAGATCTTTTTCAATCTTAGATTGTGATTCCCCACCTTGTCCAATCTAATTGAACCCATTGCCAATAAAGAAATCTCCTTATTTTGAATGGAAATCAAACCGTAACCCATTATATTCGTACCCGGATCTATACCAAGAATGGTCTTATCTGAACTATTGATCTTTTTATTCATTGAGTAGAACAAAGCTATATAAATTAACAAATAGAGGGCTGAATATTTTTCTCGCCTCTTTGCTCATTTATCTATTATGGGTCTCAATGGGCAGTAAAGCAAATGTTCTCTACCTAGATTTGAAGGGTTCCTACCTTCATTCTTTTACTTTGATCCTTCTTGTTTTTTCCCTGGGAATTTTGAACTGGTCTCTAGAAGCAATCAAATGGTCAAGCTTGATCAAGAAGGTTCATGAATTGTCCATTTCAAAGATAGTAGCTTCCATTCTTCTGGGAATTACAGCTAATCTCTTAGCCCCTAATAGAACAGGAGATCTGGCAGGTAGGCTGAAATATATACCGGCCTCAAAGCGGTCGAAGGTCCTTTATCTCAATTTCTTTAACGCCAGTAGTCAGCTTTTAATGACCTATATTTTTGGTCTTCTTTCTCTTTTCTTCTTTGCAGAATATATTCAACCGTTGAATAATTTAGCTGACACTGAAAAGCTACTGATATTAGTTGCTCTTATTTCTGTAGGAATTATACTTTTCTTTAGATCAAACCTTTTGCTCAATACATTTATTAGATTTTCCAGTCCAAAAGTAGAAAAGGCGTCTCTCCCCAATTTGACCAATCAAGACCGGATAAGAAGCTTTGGCTTTAGCGCCGCCAGATATGTCACATTTCTTCTTCAATTCTATCTTATTCTTAGGATATGTGGAATGGAGATCGGAATAATAGAAAGCTCCATGGCTTTGGCATTTATATTTTTTTCCAATACTTTCATCCCTTCAAATTGGCTGGTTGAAATTCTATCTAAAGGAACGATCACCTATTTTGTATTCCAATTGCTGGGATACGCAGCTCCCACAGCTGTTACTGCCACAATACTTCTTTGGTTTGTGAATATAGCTCTACCTTCCATCTTGGGTGTATATTATGTGAAGGACATCAATTGGATAAGAATGTTTCAGTTAAACAGAAAGAAGTGCTAAGCATTCTCTCCTTCTACCTTCTAGAAGTCTTTTACCTTCTTTGCCTACATGCCATTCCTAAAAAGAAAACAAAGTCCCTTAAGACGAATCAGGCTTCAGATCCACTTGAGAACTGCAGTTTGATCATACCCTTCAGGAATGAAAGTAAACATCTAGGCCGCTTACTGGAATCAATTGGCCAACTCGATTTCCCCAATGATCAATTAGAGATCATTTTGGTAGATGATCACTCATTGGATAGCGGTCCACAGATCGCAAAGAAGAAGTTAGAAGATATTCCTTTTTCAACCAGATTGCTTCAACTTGACCAAAACAAAGGAAAAAAAGCTGCTCTTGCTGAAGGAATAAAAATGGCAAAAGGGAAGCTCATCATTACAACAGATGCCGATTGTGTGCTTCCTCCAACTTGGCTGAAATCAATGGTTGAAGAATTTCAGCGTACTAACTCAGTTATGCTCTGTGGGCCGGTTTTGCTAGAAGGACCAAATGATCTCATCGGAAGTTTTCAAAAAATAGAACAGGCCATACTTATGAAGTTAACAGAATTGTATATCAGAGCAAATCGCCCAATAATGGCTAATGCGGCAAATATGATGTTCAGAAAAGAAGCTTTTCAAAAGGAGTATTTGAATGAACAAAGCAGTGCTAGTGGTGATGATATCTTTCTTCTCCACATTCTCAAGCAAGTTTATCCCGGAAGGATCCATTTTAATTCTTCCGTGGAAGCAATCGTTAGGACAAATTGCGAAAGCAGTTTGTCTACTTTTCTCTCTCAGCGGATTAGATGGGCCTCAAAAGCAAAATACTATAAGGATTCAGATACATTGACTGTTGGATTTGCATTTAGCATGATGAACATAGCTACGCTCTTTCTTTTTGTGGGCTCTTTTGTACCATTGATAGGATGGAGTTTATTTGTTCAGTTCTTCCTTCTAAAATTAATTTTTGATTTGAGCCTTTTGTTCAGAGCAAGAGCTTATCTTAATGCAAAGAATCAATGGTTGAATGTTCCTATATACGCTATTGTTTATCCAATCTATTCTATTGGAATTGCTTTACTATCTTTACTTTATAAACCCCGCTGGAAAGGCAGAAGTATCTAAGATTGTCGAGCCGTAAAGAAATTTCACCCTCCCAATTGATCTGGAGAAAGTTCAAGAGTAATCGCAGCTCTCTATTTGCTCTGTTTCTCATTTTTAGCTTCATGTTGATTGCCATAGCAGGCCCTTTGATTAGGCCTGACTCAACTGCAAAGGCCAATGATCAGTACTTAGAGCTTTCTAGAAGACCACCGGGAACGGAAGTTCAGTTCCTAAAGATCCCAAAGGAGAATGTGGAGGAAAAGAGCTTCCTGCAGTCCTTTATTTTTGGATTCCCAAAAGATCAGATTTCTATTCCTCTGGAGTCCTATCAAATAGAAGGCGACCAATTGTATGTAACAAAATACAGTGGAGATCCTGAGGCTGATGGAGCAACTCTGAGTTTTTACAAGGATGAGCTGGGCTTGGAAGCCGAAGACGATTTTACCAATGCGATCTACTCACAAAGATTCTACTTGGGAACGGATAGGTATGGAAGAGATATGCTAAGCCGATTAATGGCCGGTTGCTGGATCTCTTTTTCTGTTGGTTTGATATCATTGGCCATTTCTCTTTTTATTGGAATAAGTCTAGGGGCAATAGCAGGATATTTCAGAGGGAAGGTGGATGATATAATTGTCTGGTTGTTCAATGTGGTTTGGTCCGTACCCACTTTATTACTGGTAATAGCTATCACCTTGGTCTTAGGGAAGGGATTCTGGCAAGTCTTTGTCGCTGTTGGACTTACCATGTGGGTAGAAGTTGCACGATTGGTTCGAGGGCAGGTTATGGAAGTTAGGGAAAAGGAGTTTGTAGAGGCAGGTCGCGCTTTTGGTTACAAAAGTTTTAGGATCATTTGGAAGCATATCCTGCCGAATATCAGTGGTCCCATTATCGTCATTTCTGCATCTAACTTCGCAGCAGCAATTTTAATTGAAGCCGGCTTAAGCTTTTTAGGATTGGGCGCTCAACCTCCTCAGGCTACATGGGGTAAGATGATCTCTGAACACAAAGGTTATATAATTACAGGTGATGCTTACCTCGCTATCTTTCCCGGAATTGCAATTTTCTTATTGGTACTCTCTTTTGTACTGGTCGGGAACGGACTTCGAGATGCCTTTGATAGCAAGCAACTTGATACCTCAGTTACCTGATATTAAAAGATCAATAGAGCTGATAGGTAGATCAGTAATCCAACTAACATCGCGATTAGGGTATATGGTAGAATCTGTTTTGCTTTTAATCCTGTTATCCCAAGCAATGGTAGTGCCCAAAAGGGCTGAAGCATATTGGTCAATTGATCCCCATAAGCCAAGGCTAGAATGCCTTTGGAAAGCGGTATGCCTAGATCTTGGGAAGCCTGAATGATAATGGGTCCTTGCACAGCCCATTGTCCACCACCACTAGGTACAAATATATTTACCAATCCTGCGCTAAACAGAGTGAAGATGGGGAAGCTGGTAGGGTTAGAAATATTTACAAAGAATGCAGAAAGCATTTCTACCATTCCTGAACTTTTCATCAATGCCATAATTCCAAAATAAAGGGGGAATTGAATGAGTATGCCGGAGGCACCTCCAATGGCTTCATCCACTGCTTTGAGGAAGGATTGAAAACTTCCGTGCATTAAGATTGACGTCCCCAAGAGAAAGAAGTTAATATAGTCTGGTGTGATAAAACCCATGCTGCTGCCGCTGCTTGAGAAAGCCTTGTAAAGAGCATAAAGAATGATCACTCCACCAAGTCCCAACGCAAAGAGTTTTGATCTGTCTAGTTTTTCTGCTCCAATACTTTCAACTTCTTCCACTTTTTGATCAGCAATTGAGTTGAGAGTCATTTGCCCCGGTTCAATGCCTACAAATTTTTGTTTACCAAGCCAATAAAAAAGAGTAGGGACAAGCAGAAATAACATCAAACAGCTGTATAGATTGGCGTTGGAGAATACCGTCTCTGAAAAGGTGATCTGATCGGGCAAAAGGCCAATTTGCTCACTAGTATAGATTCCCGACATCATTTCTTTGAGATGTCCTTCTTCTGCAACTTTTGCCAAAGATGAACCACTTAGTCCGCCATGCCATACCATTAAACCAACATATCCTGCAGCACCCACCAATGGATAATTAATCTTCAAGCCGGTTGAAAAGGCCTTCTCAGCAACTTTTCTGGCGAAGATTGCCCCAAAGATCAACCCCAAACCCCAATTGAACAGTGCCACAAGAATAGTTAGAAAACTAACCCATAAGGCAGCTTCTGCATTGCTCCTGATCTTTCCAACCATAGAGCTGATCAAACGATCCATGGGCGGACTTAAAGCCAGCACATGGCCTAAGACCAGCATCAACATCATTTGCATGGCAAATACCATCAAGCTATCTTGCCATAAGCCCTTTTCCCACTCGCCAAGAAGATAAAATCCATAATCTGGATAAGAAACGGATGCATCCTTCGTCAGGATGAGAGAGATCACAAAAGTTATTATCGTTAAGAGAAGGGCAATGGTAAAAGGGGTAGGTAGGAGGTACCTAAAAAGCTTGGCGTATCGTTCGGTGAATTTCATCTTAGATTATCAAAAATAAAGATAGGGAAATGGGCTTGATTTAATAATTTAGAAGCCATGGATAAGGCGAAGGCAGAAGAAAGGGTTAAGCAATTGACAAAGGAGCTTAGGGAGCACAATTATCGATACTACAACGAAGATTCTCCAACTATAAGCGACTATGAGTTCGATATGCTGCTCAAAGAGCTCGAAAGCTTGGAGAAGGAGTTCCCTGAATTGGCAGATGAGAATTCTCCAACCAAAAGGGTTGGTGGGGAGGTTACTAAGAATTTTGAGACCGTTAAGCATAAGTACCCCATGCTATCTCTTTCCAATTCATATAGCAAAGAGGAACTGCTTGAGTTTGACCAAAGAGTGCAGAAGATCCTCGGAAGGGAAATAGAATATATATGTGAGTTGAAGTACGATGGTGTGGCCATTGGAATTTCCTATAAGGATGGCAAGATCCAAAGGGCTTTAACAAGGGGTGATGGAACTCAAGGTGATGATATTACAGCCAATGTGAAGACCATCCGCTCTGTGCCTTTAGTACTGAAGGGAGATTATCCAAATGAGTTTGAGATTAGGGGAGAGATCTTCTATCCGCTTTCTGTATTTAGGGAATTGAATGAAAAGAGAGAAGCTGAGGGTGTGGAGCAATTGGCCAATCCTAGAAATGCTGCGTCGGGAACTTTGAAAATGCAGGATTCTTCTATTGTTGCAGAAAGAAAATTAGATTGCTTCCTCTATTTTGTCCTCGGTGAAGAGCTGCCTTTCAATGAACATCTTAAAAATATTGAGGCTGCCGGTACATGGGGATTCAAGGTCCCAAAGGAAGAGAAGCAGCTTATCAGAAAATGTAATAGTTTGGAAGAGGTATTTTCCTTCATCAACTATTGGGATGAGCAAAGGTCTTCTTTGGATTTTGAGATAGATGGCGTGGTGATCAAGGTCAATAATTATAACTACCAAGAGGAATTGGGCTTTACGGCTAAAAGTCCGCGTTGGGCAATTGCCTACAAGTTCAAAGCTGAACAAGTTGAAACCAGATTGGATCATATTAGCTATCAAGTTGGGAGAACCGGTGCAATCACGCCTGTAGCCAATTTAGAGCCTGTACTATTGGCCGGAACAACTGTTAAAAGAGCTTCTTTGCATAATGCAGACCAGATCGCTAAGCTGGATATTCGGGAAGGTGATCTTGTTCAGGTGGAAAAAGGAGGAGAGATCATTCCAAAGGTGGTGGGTGTTAACTTTTCCCATAGAACTTCGAAATCAAAGCCAACAGAATATATCTCACAATGTCCGGAATGCGGAACTGAATTGATCAGAATTGAAGGTGAAGCCCAGCACTATTGTCCGAATATGTGGGGGTGCCCACCCCAGATCATTGGAAAAATGGCGCACTTCATTTCTAGAAAGGCCATGGATATTGATGGATTGGGAGAAGAAACAGTGGCGCAGCTCTTTGAAGCCAATTTGATCAATGATATTGCAGACATCTACTCACTTGAAAAAGAAGACCTCTTACCTCTAGATCGGATGGCTGAAAAGTCTGTCAATAATCTGCTAGAAGGGGTTGAAGCCTCAAAGCAAATTCCCTTTCCCAGAGTTCTATATGCCATTGGAATTAGATATGTAGGGGAAACAGTTGCAAAAAAATTGGCAAAGCATTTCAAGAGCATGAGTGCTATCAGATCTGCTAGCTTAGAAGAATTAATTGCTGTGGATGAGATTGGTGAGAAGATCGCCGAGAGCATCATAGCCTTCTTTGCTGAGGAAAGGAATGTGGAATTGGTAGATCGATTGACAGCAGCCGGACTGCAAATGGAGCTTAATGAGGAAGAAAGTGGTCCCAGTTCACAAAAGCTAGAGGGGAATTCTTTCGTGATATCCGGAGTCTTTGAAAGACATTCCAGAGATGAACTAAAGATGCTCATTGAAGCAAATGGTGGCAAGAATACAGGCTCCTTGAGTAGCAAGACCAATTATCTACTTGCCGGTGACAATATGGGACCGGCCAAGAAAGAAAAAGCAGAAAAATTGGGAATTCAAATCATTAGTGAGTCCGATTTCGAACAAATGATCGGCTGATCACTCTTTTAGCTCAAAAAGAGCATCCCTCTCTGTGATGACCTCTTCACTCAAGAGAAACTCAATGGCTTTGATCACGGCCTTTTCATCAAACTGTGTTAAGGAGGATTGCAATTCTATGAGGTCCATTTTCTTATCTCGAAGTAGCTTTTCAATGGCTTTAGAAATGG
>JAUIGQ010000129.1 GCA_030429925.1 Bacteroidia bacterium
ATGGTTGAGAACATAAAGCAAATTGCCTCCCTTATTCGTATAGCGCAAAAACTTATCTTTTGTAAGCTCCGACTGTAAAACTTCACGGTCAATAGGAGGAATAATATCTTGCTTCATTGAAATCTGAACTTCTACCGAGATAGACAGTCAAGTTCCTGTATGCAATGGCAGCTGCTTTGGTTATCCCAATGCTTGGAACAGAATAGCTCTGATTGTTATCATTTGTTCCCGTACCACCAGTGCTAATTAGGTGGAACCAATAGTTCTGTACTCCGCTATTAATATGAACTCCACAATTGTCGTTCTGATTGGATGGAACACAACCGACTTGATTGATCCAAAAGGTTCCATCATAGGTGTCAGGATCGCTATATTGTTTTGGATTGGCCATGTTCCTTAGCGTTAAACCTATGTTCTCTCCTAAAGTCCAATTAGCAGCGTTTGGCTTTGCATAGAATTCAATGGCAGCCCCAAAAATATCACTAAAGGATTCGTTCAAAGCTCCTGATTCTCTTGCATAGATCAGGTTGGCTGTAAAAGTTGTAAGACCGTGAGCAATCTCATGTCCTGCTATGTCAATGGATGTTAGCGGATTCACATTGTTATTTCCATCTCCATAGGTCATCCATTGTCCGTTCCAAAAAGCATTGACAAAGTTGTTGGCATAATGCACATAAGAATTCAATGCAAAACCATTGTTATTGATACTGTTCCTTCCAAAATTCACATTGAAGTACTCATAGGTTTTTTCAGCACCCCAGTGCGCATCCGTAGCATACTGATCTTTTTGAGCATTCACGTGATTCCAAATGTTGTTAGAGTCGATGAAATCAACTGCATTGTTGAAGTTGGTTCCATTGTTAAGATCGAAGGTTGCAATTCCATTTCCCATAGCCGTTTGCTGCAGCCTATATCTATTGGAAGCAAAGCTGTCGGTGATGATGTTCTGTACCCCGCTATAAGCAGTGATGGCAATTCCCGTATCATTGATGGTATGAATGAGATCGTTGGCGAAAATTACTTCTGAAGTCTTGGCATCAACGTAAACTTCTTGTCTGCTCATAGGCTCATGAGCGTAGATGTTGAAGGTATAGCATAATCTGAGCTTGCTAGCCAACAGATCTAGATCCTTGCTCATGTATTTCAATTCCGCACTTGGGAAGAAGGTGGCATTGGGATCCTTTTCATAGGCTTTAATGAACTCTTCTTCTGCTGGGACCTCCCATTTATAGGTGTCTGCACCTATAAAGTTCTTAGCCGAGCTAAGTGCATTCGCCTCTGAAATTCCGGCTTCTGTAGCTGAGGGATATTCTGTGATCAGCTTTCCATTCATAGCTCTGATCATACCATCTTTTGCATGAACGATCCATTCTGCAAACTCAATATCAACACCTTTGTAAGTCTGTACGTATCGCAAATGAACTTCTCCCTGCTGATCAACGAATCTATCTTTTAACCTTAGGTCAAAATCGCTTTTTCCTTTCCAATATGGATATAGGAATTTATCCAGGTCTTCCAAGCCCGGCATTTCGTCTTTTGCAAACTCGATGAAATTTGGAATTTCATAATCATCTGAGAAATAATGTTTCTCAACTGGATTAAAATCTTGTGCACTCGAAAAGGATACTATGCAGATGGATACTGCAAGTAAAAACAGTCGTGGGAAATTCATTAATGATAGTTAAACAGTTATAGCATATAAAATTAACGATTATCTAACTTATATGTTCAACACTAAGACCAGTCAAACGGCAATTCGCAGCAGATATCAATAGATTATTCAAAATTGAAAACAAAGGCTCCATTCCTAAGATTGAATGCGTTTGAAAAATCCAAATGATCGGAGAAGGAATAATAAAGAACAATAGTGCTTTCATTCAGCTTTTCCATTAGCTGATCCATTGACTTTGGATTTGTAATAATGATATCGTATTGAGAGGGAACTAGTTCCTCTAAATACTGATCTATTAGAAGTGTGTTCCTTCCAACTTTAAAGACTAGACAGGCACTATTTTTAGGATCGATCCTCTGACAAATAAATTCAATGTCCATTAGATCAACTCGATTTGAACTTAAATGATCCATAACTATTTTTCTTTCATAGGTTGAAAGTGAGTCTGAATGAAAAACAATGGCCTTATTCCCTTCTCTGTAGCTAATGCAATTCAAGTTATAAAATGAGTAAACGGTCAACTGATCTTCATTAAGTCTTTGATAGGAAATTATCGTCTCCACCAAAAGCATAGCCAGAGCGGTTATCAAAGCAGAGGTAAAATACCTTGATCTTCTGCTAATGATATAAAGGGAGAGCAACAGGATAAAGGCTGCAAGAAGAACTATGGTCCATTCATTGACCCAAATTGGAGATAAGGTTGAATTTGGCAGTTCTGCGACCATATGGACCAAGTATTCCAAAAGATAGATCAGTTGATCAAGCAATAGGTCCATATAGAAAGACCAATTGAAAATAAGCAGAAGAATTGCTGAAAGCAGTCCTAGGGTAACTATCAAGAAGGAAAGGGGAATGACCAAAAGATTAGTCAATAGGAAGTAATTGGGAAACTGATGAAAGAAGAGAATACTAAAAGGTAATGTCGCCAATTGAGCTGCAAAAGAAACCACCATTAATGCAATGAGTTTGTTTGCCCATTTATTTTCTCTTCGGATCAAATTAAAGATGGGTGGATACAATAGTATTATACCTATTACAGCTGAGTAAGACAATTGAAAAGCCGGGTCAAACAAGGTGTTTGGATCGATCAGGAGAAGAATAAAAGCAGAGGCGGCCACAGAATTCAGACTGCTATTCTTTCTCGAAAATACAACAGATAGCTCAAGAAGGCTGAACATTAGTGCCGAGCGCTGAACAGAGGTGGAAAGACCTGTTATCAGTGCAAAAGACCATAAGATCATAATGAGTAGAACAGACTTTACAAATGGAAATCGTCTTGTTGGAAAAAGTTGAAAGAATTGAGAAAAGATCAAGTAAACAATTCCTAAATGCAGTCCGGAAACTGCTAGTATATGCATAGCACCGGCTTTTGCGAAATCATCTTTTACCCCTTTTTCAAGACCGGATTTATCGCCAAGAAGAATTGCTTTTAGAATTGTAAGACTTGAACTACTTATTCCACTCTTCTCAAACTTTAGCAGCAGTGATCTTCTGATCTTGACTGCCACCCTCAAAATACTATTGGAAGAGTCTAGTAATTTGTATTCAGAGGAAGTTGATTGATGATACACTCCCTTCGATCTTAGATATTTGGAATAGTCGAATTGAGCTGGGTTTGCAGCCTTCGGCACTCTTTTGATCGTTGATCTCAAGAGGATGATGTCTCCCGGGAGAAAAGCCAATTCAGAGTTTGAGCTTTTCTCCAGATTGATCAGCAACTTGAATCTCTTTGTTGAAGTATCCGGCCCTATTGAATAGTAGGCGTTAGCAAAGTACTTTCGATACTTATTGCTTCCTTTCAACTCTTCCTTAATTTCTACCAAAGAAAGCCTTTCTTTCTCTCCAAAATCCATTTTTGCCGATGAGGCATCTATCTCATTGAGATAACGCGCATATCCCATTATAATTAGCAGAGAGAATATAGATATGGCAAAGAGAGAGGGTCTGATTGAAAACGATCCTTTTCGGACAAACTGAAGAGAAAAAGCAAAGGCTAACAAAAAGAAAACAGAAAGATAAAGCAGGGATAGTTCAACCCTGGAATCAATTGAATAGGCAATTAGAACCCCGCAGATGTAGGGAAGAACTAATTTCAAAAAGGGTAATCTAGACCATGACATATGGCGCTTTTACCCTTAAGTTACATCAAATTATTCTTCTTTGAAAAAGTCGAGAGCGGCTAGATCGATGATGTGGACACCACTGTAATAGAAGTGCAGGATCTCTGCATAGGTATACCCCTGAGCAGCCATTTCCATGGCCCCTTCCTGACAAAGTCCAACACCATGGCCATATCCCCTGCCCTTTAGCATTACCGATTGATCATCCTGATAGATATTAAAATAGGTTGACCTTAACCTAAAATGATGTCTCAGATCCTCAAACCTCAAGTTGGTATATAGTACTTCGTTCTCTCTGTGATCGGTTTGATATACAGTTCTTGAACTATCCGGTAAACTAACATTTTTTGCAGTTAGGTATCTCCTCCAATCATTGATAGGTATCTGTTTCTCCCATTCAGAATTCCTTTTATTGAAACAAAAGGTATCTCTAACTGACCTTAAATAATACAAGGATTTGGTCCAAACATCTTCAGAATTAACTGTCTGACCTCCACAATTCGAGTGGAAGGCAGCAGTTATCAACTGAATATCAGAATCAACGATTACGGCACCTCTGGTTTGCATGGAGGCATCAACAATCGGGGGATAAAAAGATTTGCCATGATATGCCTGGCAATGCACCTGGTCGCAAAGGTTGAAACCCTCTTCCAGATGCTTGTGAGTATTGGAGAGTGCGTAGGTGCGACAAATGATAGCTTGCAATTTGAAATATTCAGGAGGAGGCTTTCGCCCTACTTCAGCCTCTACCACCCCTGCTACATAATTATCCAGATCAATATTGTTGATAAGCAAAAGCTTACCTCTCCTCACCTTCACTCTTAGATTGTCATCATACCTCTTATCCAATAAAGGGGGTTGAAGAGATTTTAGCATGAAGTGATTGTACCAGCCGGTTCCGATCAGGTTCACTTGCTTATACCTTCCCAGTTTTTTTCCATGCTCAATCACCTCTATATGCCCTTCAACCATTCTGAGGGTAAGCTGAACTCCAGATTCGAAATCTTTTTGTTTGCCCGACTCTGTAAAAAGAGCATACTTCCCTGCTCTTACCGAGAAGCTTACAGAATTTACATTTTGATTGGCGAGAATTCCAATGTTTATAAACTCAGCCTTGGTTGGAAGGATGAAGAACAAGAGAAAGAATGAAAGAATTAATAGTCTATTCTTCACTATTGAATTTCGCTAAGGATGATGTCAGCAGCTTTTTCAGAAGCTCCTCCACCTCCCAATTTTTTGATCAATTCCTCAAAACTAGCGATCATATCAGTTCGATAATTTTCATCTTGAAGGAGTTTTCCCAATTCCATTTTTAATAAGTCCTCATTGAACTCATTCTGGATCAACTCCTTTACCAATGGCTGATCCATGATCAAATTGACTAGGGAAATGTACTTTACCTTGATCACTCTCTTGGCAATTTGGTAGGAAAAATAAGATCCTTTGTAGCAAACAACTTCCGGAACTTTAAAGAGGGCAGTTTCTAAAGTAGCCGTTCCTGAAGTAACTATAGCAGCCTTGGAGATCTGCATCAGATCATAGGTTCTCCTCTTTACGATCTTAAAGGGATAGGTTTCGTTCTTATAGGGCTCTAAAAATGGATCGAAGAAACTATCTTCCAAACCAGGTGCGGCTGCGATCACGAATTGGTAATCGGGAAAATGTTCTTTCTGTTTCAGCATTGTGGGTAGTATTGCGCTCACTTCTTGCTTTCTGCTGCCAGGCAAGATCAATACAATATCCTTTGCTGTAAGATCGAGTTCTTCCTTTATTTTTTTATTTCTTTCTTCAGATATATCTCTTTTATCTATTGCATCCAGCAAAGGATGGCCAACATAGTCGACATCCAGATCAAAGCCGGCATAGAAATCCTTCTCAAAAGGTAGAATGGTGATCATTCTATCTACTACCTTTTTGATCTTGTGCACTCTATTCTGCTTCCAAGCCCAGATCTGAGGAGAAATGTAATAGATGACCTTGATGCCCAATGATTTTACAAACTCTGCAATTCTCAAATTAAAGCCCGGATAATCGATCAAGATCACAGCATCCGGTTGATACTGGGCAATATCAGACTTGCAGAATTTAATATTAGAGAGAATGGTTTTGAGATTGGCGATCACCTCAACAAATCCCATAAAAGCAAGATCTCTGTAGTGCTTCACTAAATCTCCTCCTTCTGCTTCCATCAGATCACCGCCCCAAATTCTAAACTCGGCCTTAGGATCTTTCTTTTTGATCTGCTTCATCAAGTTGAAACCGTGTAGGTCTCCGGAAGCTTCACCTGCAATTATGTAGTATTTCATTAGATCTGAGCTCCGAATAGTTGATTGATCATAACAATGATGGCAAAGATCAAAGTTGCCAAGATAACGCCTCTTGCCGCTTTATCATTCTTGGTTTGGTAGAAGAAAAAGAATGTTCCCAGATTGATAATTGCACAAAGACTCAATAGCTTTAAGAAGATCGCTTGAAAAGCCATCTTCCTCAAAAAGTCGGGAACGGTTAAATAGGCGTAAGAGGAGAGGTAGATGATGAACATCACCAAGAAGGGAAGTAGAATCCCCAAGGTTAATCCTACCCATAATTTATCAGCCTTTCTCTGCATTCTCTAATCCTTTTATATTTTCTATAGAACTGTAATCCGTTACATCGAATTGAACGGGAACTACTGACACAAAATTGTTACTCAAAGCCCATTCATCTGTATCTGTCATTTCTTTTTCGTGGTTGACGAACTTGCCAGTTAGCCAATAATAGGATTTACCCGAGGGGTCCTTTCTCTCTTCAAATTCTTCTTCCCAAACTGCTCTTGCTTGTCGACAAACCTTGATCCCATTGATGAATTCCTTTTCCACTGCAGGGAAGTTCACATTCCAGCAATCGTATTTACTCACCTTCCCTTCCAAAGCAAAGCGGATGATCTTTTCCACATAGTCAAGTATAGGTTCAAAATCAGCATCTATACTGCTATTGCAGAGGGAGAATCCAATAGACGGAATTCCCTCAATCGCTCCTTCAACAGCCGCCGACATGGTGCCTGAGTAGATCACATTGATGGAAGAATTGGAGCCGTGGTTGATCCCGCTTACGATCAGGTCGGGTTTTGTAGATAAGACCTTAGAAGTAGCAATTTTCACACAATCAACAGGAGTTCCGCTGCAGCTATATCCTTCTACCCCATTTACATCTTGTCGGTTCAACCGAAGAGTAGCGTTCATTGTAATGGCATGTCCCATTCCCGATTGGGGCTGATCCGGTGCAACGATCACCGCATTGTTGGTGATCCTTTTCACTACCTGTATCAAATTAGAGATACCCGGAGCAGTAATTCCATCATCATTGG
>JAUIGQ010000130.1 GCA_030429925.1 Bacteroidia bacterium
CTCCCCTTTGTTATGAGCTACCGCTCCCAAATTCGCATATGCATTCTGAAAGTCGGGATTTTGTTGCAAGGCTTTCTTGAACATAGCTTCAGCCTCATCTAAACGTGTTTGTTGAAAATAGATCACACCTAGATTATTCAATGCATTCATATGGTTGGGACTGATCTCCATTACCCTTTCATAAGCCAGCCTTGCTTTTTCTGTTTTACCCAGATTGTTGTAAGTCACTCCCAGGTTGTACAATGCATCGGCATTATCATTATACAGCTTAATACTCTCTAAATAGTAGTCCCTTGCCTTTGAAAGATTATTGTCTTTTTCTCTTGGATTGGTTGCTTCTTCTCCCTTCACACGGTATACAGAGGCCAATGCAGATACTGCTCTGGAATTGTTGGGAGTAGCTTCAACGCCTGAAACAAACAACTTTTCATTGGATTCCCAGTCATTGTTCCTCAGTATGGTCTTGGCTGTCATGGGGACAAACAAAATCGGAATGATGGCGGTTGGGAGCAGTTGCTTTCTCTTTCTGTCAAACAATTTTTGATCGATATCCCGAATCAATATGACTAGAAAGAAGCAGAAAGCAATGGAAGGAAAAAAGAGAAACCTTTCACCTAAGGTAGACCCGATCAGGATAAAGAAATTTGAAACAACAGAAAAAGTGACCAAGAAGAAGAGCAAACTCCATGCATACGGATTCTTATTCTTCAAACCTAAAATAGCTAGAACCAATGCCGTAAGCAAAATAGCAGATATTAGAATTACCAGGGGGTAGTTGAAGCCAACAATTGGAAAATGCGGGTAGGAGTAATCCCAGCTAAGCGGGTGTGGAAAGAACAATAGTTTGATATAATTTCCAAATATGAAAAGATTCGTTGCTATACGGTCTCCAATACTTCCGGCCCCTGCAAGTGTATTGTTGATAACAGACATATCGTCTTCAAAAGTTATATCGTCCAAGACCGACTGTCGGATCAATAGGTAAAGTATTAGAACTCCAAAGTAAGGAAGGGATGTTTTGAAGAGTTTCTTCAAGTCAATCTCTCTAAAGAAATACAGGGTTAAAGGAATAGCCACCAATAAGGTAACGGCCATCTCTTTAGATAGCAAAGCCAAGAAAAATGCAGAAAGTGAAATGACCAAGGATCTGATATTTCTTTCATCCAAGTATTTGAAGCTATAGATAAGAGCAAGACATGCAAAAATGGCGTGCAGGATCTCATCTCTTCCTTTTATGTTGGCCACCACTTCAGTATGAATAGGATGATAAGCAAAGACCATTGCCACCCAGAAAGCCAGCCAGAATGATTTCTCCGGCATCATTCTGCGAAATAGAAGAAAGATGAGACTTACTAGTATTGCAAAATAGAGCACATTGAGAATATGATGAGCTGTAGGATTGTTTCCAAAAATGCTTTTTTCGATGGCATAATTGATCAATACAATTGGACGATAAGATTGGTCGTTCCTGAGGTTAAAACCATAGAGAAAGCCATGAGAAAGAATATCGTCGATTCCTCCTATACCCTCTTGAACAAATCTGTTCTTCACAAAAACAACATCATCATCCAATACGAATCCACCCTTAAAAGTATTGGCATACACCAGGATAGTGGCAACACTTAGGAGGATGTAAACCCACTTTGGCGATTCAGAAATACTCTTTTGTTTCATATAAAACTGAAAAGTACATAAAGCTAAAATGAATATTTAAAATAAGGAGGGTAAAGAGTGTGTAAATTTTTAATTGCCTCTACCCTTTTGAAATTTCAAAAACTTTATACATTTACCTTAACTATGGAATTCGACCCTTTTAAATATCCCATTTCCAAGCTGAATGAATTAAAGCCTACAAAGGGCAGAGTGCTGATCTCTGAACCTTTTATGATGGACAAGTATTTCAAGAGATCGGTCGTATTTCTCACTGAGCATAATAAAGATGGAAGTGTAGGATTTGTCTTGAACAAATTACTTGACGTCAAGATCAATGAACTTGTAACTGACTTCCCAGACTTCAATGCTGAAGTTCATATGGGTGGACCTGTCCAATCGAGGAACCTTTATTATTTACATACACGCGGAGACCTTTTTGATGATTGTGTGAAGATCATTGATGGAGTTTACTGGAATGGGGATTTTGAGAAGCTCAAAGAACATATTGAGGGTGGAAGGATCTCTGAAGAAGAAATAATCTTCTTTTTGGGATATTCCGGCTGGGATGAAGGACAATTGTCGGAAGAGCTGACAGAAAACTCCTGGTTAGTTCAAGAGATCACTGCAGATCTGCTCTTCAGTAAGAGTGAGGAAGACCTATGGAAAAGGGTAATTAGAGCTTCAGATTCCAGGATCGCCCCCATGGCAGACTTCCCTGAAGACCCCACCCTGAATTAAGAGCTACTTTTCGCCAGCCTCTTGTTTAACTCATCAGTAAGATGAGCACTTACCTTTTTGAAGTATCTGGCCTTATTAAAGGAAGACACCCATGAAACACCCTGAATGGAATTAGATAGGAAGATCTCCTCAGCATCAGCCAGATGTTCAGGCATTAAAGTTTTTTCAGAGAGTTGGTAGCCAAGTTTCGGAATGAGGTCTTTTAAATATGCCCTCATTACCCCACTCAAACAGCCGGAATCAAGAGGAGGAGTAAACACCTTCTTACCCTTCACAACAAAGAGATTTGATGAAGTTGCTTCAACAAGCTCACCTGAACTGTTCCTCAAAATAATATCATCCGCTTTACTTGATTTCCTTTCAATAGCAGCAAGGACATAGGTCTGAGAACCTATCAACTTCATGGGAGAAAAAGGAGTTGGGTAGATAATATTCTCCTTTGCCAGCTCAATGGTTTTTCCTGTCTTACTAAGTTCAAACTTAGAAGTACTCTCCTCCGCCTCGATCAAATATGCAGCTCGATCATCTTGACTTTCATATTTTCCCCCACCTCTTCTGAAAACGGTCAATCTCAGTCTTGCTCCATTTTTGAGTTCATTCCTAATAAGAGTTTCTTCTAATGCTGAGTTGAGTTCTTTATAGAAATCCTTATTGGTCTTGATCCTTAAAAAATCAAGCGTAGCCGATAGGCGTTCAAAATGCAGATCCAGCAGAGGGATCTTATTATTGAAAGAGCGAATACTTTCAAAGCAACCATCCCCATACTGGAATGCTCTGGTCAAACCCATAAAAGGCTTGTCCTTTCTAAAAAATTCACCTTGATAACAAATGTATTCAGCTTCCATTTCCTTCCCTCTGATTAGAAAGGCAAAAGTCTCCATAATTGGTTGAAAAATGAACCAATTGATTGTGGAGCTGCAATGAATGTAAAAACGATCCCATAAACTGCTCCCCAGAAGTGAGCATCATGATTGATATGATCCCCTCCTTTCTTTCCCTGATAATAAGAGTAGACCAAATAGGCAATTGCCCATATGATCCCGGGAAAACAAAGGAATGGCAAGCCATATAGACACAATTCGGTTCCGGGTCGAAAGATCACTGAGGAAAACAGCACTGCAGAAACAGCTCCTGAAGCTCCAACTGAGTGATAGTTTGGGTCGTTTCGATGTTTTTTAAAGGTAGGTACTACAGCAAAGGCAATTCCCCCTGCGTACAGGAGCAAGTAGTAAAAACTTCCTTTCGCTCCGACATATGCTTCAAAATAGGACTGAGTAACATCTCCGAAAATAAAGAGGACAAACATATTGATGAGCAAATGCCACCAATCAGCATGTAGCAAAGAGTGACTCAAAAAGCGATACCACTCCTTCTTATTCTCAACAGCAAATGGAGAGAAATCAAGCTTATAGAATAATTCAGGCCTCGAGAATGAACGTATAGAAACAGCTGAAGTAAGCAGGATTATTATTAGAGTGATCGACATCTTTAAAACAACTCCATTTGGGATTCCTTGGAGTCTTCATCAACTTCCTTTATCTGCTTTTTTCCACCCTTACCCTCCCCGGTAGTGGAGTGTGCGTCCGAGTTTGAGTCCGGGTTCGAGTCCGAGTCTTGTTCAGAATCATTACTCTTAGCATCTGCACTCTGACTCTCTGTACTCTGTGAATCTGCACTCTGATCCTCTTGATCTGTATTTTCAGTGTCAGTGTTTTGATCTTCAGTATTCTCTTCTACTATGTTCGCTTCTTCGAACTCTTCAATACTCATCCCCAAAAATTCGGCAGCTGCCTCATTGGAAAGTCTATCAACTGACTTCACTTTATTATAGCTGAGCTTATTTCCCAATGCTTTCAGTCCCTTAACTGAAATAAAGTCTTTCAGATTAATGATCTCATTGGGCTTGGCTTCTTTGCCTCTAGGTTTCACAAAGGAAAGCTCGATAACTGTAATGGGATCAGTGGAAACCAGTTCCAGATAGCTCTCTTCGTGTTCTGTGATGAACAATGTTTTCTTATCCGTATCGTCTACTAGGAACCTCTTGACGTAAAAGTCTTTTTTCTCCCCATCAAAATAGATCGCAGTTACTGCCTTCTCCGGTATCCACTTCTCAATACTGATCAAGTCCTCATCAAAATGAGTGGTAACCGCAGTCCCTGTTAGACGGTAGTAACCGGATTGGGTGATGGTAAGGATCTTATCTTCCGCCTTAAATGAGCCCAAAAGATCACCTCTTGAGTCATAGTTGATCCTCTGAACAGTATCATCAAACCAGATCTTTCGAGCACTTAAAGTAGAGCTTCCCTCCTCTTTCAGCTTGATCTTACTTACTACATGCTTTGTGAGGATATTACCTTTAGAACCTCTACCCTTAATTGCCAGTTCTGCAAAATCTTGATCGAACTTCAGTTTTTTCAACTTGGCCTTTGCTCTCAGCAGAACTGTTACAACTTCAGCTTCTCCATTCGGATTTGCAGAGAAATACAGCACTTTCGATCCTTTGCCGGTGGTTAGGTCGTACTCTTTATCGCGCGTAATGGAAGTAACGGAAAAGCGTTTCATCATGCTATTGCCGGTCTTTCCATCCCTGTAGATCATGTTATAGATGGTGCGGTTATCCCCTTTCTTCCAAACAGCGGTATGTATGATGTTCTTACCAACGAAAGCTTTTGGTTGGATCTTTTGCACCTGCATCACTCCATCCTCTCTAAAGATGATGATATCATCGATGTCAGAACAATCACAAACAAATTCTGATTCAGATTTCTTAAGGGAATGCCCAATAAATCCTTCTGCTCTATTCACATAGAGTTTAGCATTTGCAACAGCAACTTTTGCCGCGTCAATATTCTCAAAGGATTTAATCTCCGTTCTTCTCTCACGACCCTTTCCATGCTTCTCCTTAATATTCTTAAAGTATGCAATTGCATATTCAACAAGATGCTCTAGGTCATACTTGATCTGCTTCAGTTCCTCTTCTATCTTCTTAATGACCTCGTCTGCTTTAAAGCTGTCGAACTTGGAGATTCTCTTGATCTTGATCTCAGTTAACCTTGCCACATCTTCATCTGTAACCTCTCTCAACAAATGCTTCACATGTGGCTTCAACCCTTTATGGATAGTGGAAATTATCTCTTCCCATGTTTCAGAATCTTCAATATCCCTGTAGACTCTTTTCTCAATGAAGATCTTCTCAAGAGATGAGAAATGCCATTGCTCTTCCAACTCTCCTTTTCTGATCTGCAACTCCTTCTGCAAAAGGTCCTTTGTATGCTCTGTGCAAATCCTTAAGATCTCATTTACACCTAAGAATTTTGGTTTTTCATCCTCGATCACACAGGAGTTTGGAGAAATAGAGATCTCACAATCCGTAAAAGCATACAATGCATCAATGGTCTTATCGGGAGATACATTTGGAGGAAGGTGAACGAGGATCTCAACATTCTCGGCAGTATTATCCTCTATTTTCTTGATCTTGATCTTCCCTTTATCATTTGCCTTTAGTATGGAATCAATAAGATTGGAGGTTGTTGTTCCATAAGGGATCTCAGTAATGATAAGGGTTTTCTTATCTAGCAAGTTCACTCTAGCTCTAACCCTGATCCTTCCACCTCTTAAACCTTCATTATAATTACTGAAATCGGCAGTACCTCCTGTGAGGAAGTCGGGGAGAATATTGGTCTTCTTCCCTTGCAGGACCTTGATAGACGCATCTATCAATTCATTGAAGTTGTGAGGTAATATCTTACACGCCAATCCAACAGCAATACCTTCTACCCCTTGAGCAAGAAGAAGCGGAAACTTCATTGGCAAGGTAACCGGCTCTTTTCCTCTGCTGTCGTAAGAAGCTGCCCATTCAGTTGTTTTATTGTTAAACGCAACGTCAAGAGCGAATTTCGAAAGTCTTACTTCTATATATCTAGGAGCAGCTGCGCGGTCACCTGTAAGGATATTTCCCCAGTTTCCCTGAGTGTCTAAGAGCAATTCCTTTTGTCCCAACTGCACCATTGCATCACCAATGGATGCATCACCATGAGGGTGATACTTCATGGTATTACCAATGACGTTTGCCACCTTGTGGTAACGACCGTCATCCATCTCTTTTAGAGAATGTAATATTCTCCTTTGGACAGGTTTCAGACCGTCTTTAACATGGGGCACCGCCCTTTCCAGAATTACATAGGAGGCATAATCTAGGAACCACTCATTGTACATTCCTGATACTTGGATGACATTTTCAAGTTCCCCTGAATCTGCCGCTCCCATCTCAGGACTTTCTTCCTGAGCCTCTTGATCAGAGTTTTTTGGCGTTTCCTCTTTGTTCTCTTCCTTTTCCTCTTTGTCCTTAGCCATTTAATTCAATCAAGCAGCGGCATCATCCACTATGTCTTGTTCTATTTTCAAGTTCTCAATAATAAATTCTTGTCTGTCTGGAGTGTTCTTGCCCATATAGAATTTCAGCAAGTCATTGACAGATTCCTTTCCTATAACTACAGGTTCCAACCTCATTTCTTCACCAATAAAGTGCTTGAATTCATCAGGTGATATTTCTCCCAATCCCTTAAACCTGGTTATTTCTGGCTTTCCTTTCAATTTCTTCAAAGCCTCTTGCCTTTCTTGTTCATTATAACAATAGTGTGTCTCTTTTTTATCTCTCACTCTAAACAATGGCGTTGAAAGAATATAGAGGTGACCATTCTTCACCAGATCCGGGAAGAACTGTAGGAA
>JAUIGQ010000131.1 GCA_030429925.1 Bacteroidia bacterium
TTTCATGCTTTTTCTGTATGCTCAAAATGGCTTAAGCAAAAGGCTTTGATTAACTTTGCCAGCCTAAATTTCAATTGATGGATATTCCTAAGAATTACGATGCTTCCAAAGCAGAAAGTAAGTGGTATAAGCACTGGATGGATAAAGGATACTTTCACTCTGAGCCGGATGAAAGAGAATCTTATACCATTGTTATTCCGCCACCAAACGTAACAGGAGTACTTCATATGGGGCATATGCTAAACAATACGATCCAAGATGTATTGGTGAGAAGGGCGAGGTTGCTTGGAAAGAATGCTTGCTGGGTTCCCGGTACAGATCACGCCTCCATTGCAACAGAAGCTAAGGTTGTTCAGAAACTAAAAGCTGAGGGAATTGAAAAGAGGGATCTGTCAAGAGACGAATTTCTAAAGCATGCCTGGGAATGGACTGAAAAGTACGGCGGAACTATTTTCAAGCAATTGCAAAGACTGGGCGCCTCCTGTGATTGGGAAAGGGAGCGCTTCACAATGGAAGAAGACCTCTCAGCCGCTGTGAAAGAGGTATTCATAGATCTGTATGCCAAAGGCCACATCTATAGAGGGGTAAGAATGGTGAACTGGGACCCTGAGGCACAAACCGCCCTCTCTGATGAAGAAGTGATCCACAAGGAAGTAGATTCTAAACTCTACTATCTCGACTATAAGCTGGAAGAGGGGAATGGGGTTATTACAATTGCCACCACTCGTCCTGAAACCATTCTAGGAGATACGGCTATTTGTGTGAATCCAAAGGATGAAAGGTATTCTTCTCTGGTTGGAAAGAATGCTATAGTTCCCCTGATCGACCGTAAGATCCCGATCATAGCTGATGATTATGTAGACCCTGAATTTGGAACGGGTTGCTTAAAAGTAACTCCTGCACATGACATCAATGACTATGAAATTGGGGTTAGACACAATCTTGAAAGTATTGATGTATTCAATGATGATGGTACACTAAGTGAAAGCGCTCAGCTTTATGTGGGGAAAGATAGATTTGAAGTTCGAAAGGAGATATCCGAGGAATTGAAATCGAAAGGATTCCTGAACAAGATCGAAAGCATCAAGAACAAGGTGGGCTATTCTGAAAGAACCAATGCTGTTATTGAGCCTAAACTGTCTTTGCAATGGTTCTTGAATATGAAAGAAATGGCGAAACCGGCATTGGAAAAAGTAATGGACGATACCATTCAGTTTCATCCGGCCAATACCAAGAACACCTACAGACATTGGATGGAGAATATCAAAGATTGGTGTATCAGCAGACAGTTATGGTGGGGGCACAGGATCCCGGCCTACTACTTCGGTAAGGGTGCCAATGACTTTGTAATCGCAGAAGATGAGAAGGAAGCGCTAAAGCTAGCTCGTGAAAAATCAGGTAGGGAATTATCTATGGAAGATATCCGTCAAGATGAGGATGTTTTAGATACATGGTTCTCATCTTGGTTGTGGCCTATTTCTGTATTTGATGGCTTTAAGGATCCGAATAATAAGGAAATTGGATATTACTATCCTACCAATGACCTGGTTACTGCACCTGAGATCATGTTCTTCTGGGTGGCAAGAATGATCATGGCAGGATATGAATATCTTGGAGATAAGCCATTCAGCAATGTTTATTACACAGGGATCGTTCGAGATAAGGAGGGAAGGAAGATGAGCAAGTCTCTTGGCAACTCGCCTGACCCTATTGACCTTATAGAGAAACACGGTGCAGATGGAGTAAGGGTTGGAATGCTCTTAAGCTCTCCTGCTGGAAATGACCTGCTTTTCGATGAAAGTCTTTGTGAGCAAGGAAGGAACTTTAGTAATAAGATCTGGAATGCTTTCAGGTTGATCAAAAGCTGGGAAATAGATGAGAGTTCTACTATTTCTGAATCGGATGAATTGGCTCACCAATGGTTTGAAGCAGTCTTCAATGAGCGATTGAAAGAAATGAATTCCAATTATGACAAATTCAGGATCTCAGATGCGTTGATGACTACCTACAAGCTGATCTGGGATGAATTCTGTTCATGGTACCTCGAGATGATCAAACCTGCCTTTGGAGAAAAGATGTCGGCAAAGAGCTTTGAGCGAGTGATCTCCAATTTGGAGAATGTGCTAAGAGTGCTTCATCCTTTTATGCCATTTATCAGCGAAGAGATATGGCAAGCCATCGTGGAAAGAGGGGAAGATGAATGTTTGATTATCAACCATTGGCCTGAATTTGATCCGCAATTGGATTCCAGCAAATTTATTGGAATGAAAGATTGGGTGATCGCTATCAGAAAGATCAGAAAGGAGAAGCAGATCTCTTTCAAAGACAAGCTTGATCTTAAAATGATAGAAAAAGGAGCTTCAACTCATTTTGATCCTTTGGTGATCAAGCTTGGTAATCTTAACTCCATTGAAAGAGTGGATGCTCAGGTTGAAAATGCTTTGACCTTTATGGTGGGGGATAGGGAATTCTTTATTCCAGCCAACGAATCCATTGATGTTGAAGCCGAAAAGGAAAGAATTGAGACAGAGATCTCCTATCAAGAAGGTTTCCTGAAATCTGTTCAAAAGAAGCTGGCCAATAAGTCTTTTGTAGATAATGCCCCGGAGAAAGTGGTTGCAATGGAGAAGAAAAAGCAAGAGGATGCTGAAAGTAAATTGGACATCCTTAGAAAGCAATTGGCCTCTTTATAGCATTTCTCCTAAATCCTTAACTTTCGCTTAAGACAAAAAGACTTCATTTGTCTTTTCTTATGGGAAGATCTAAGTACAAATTTCACGATAGAGAATTAAGCTGGCTATCCTTCAATGCAAGGGTGCTTCAAGAGGCCGAAGACCCTTCAGTTCCTCTGATGGAGCGATTGAAGTTTTTGGGAATATTCTCTTCCAACCTAGATGAATTCTTCAGAGTGAGGGTTCCAACGGTCCAGAAGATGGCAGACTATGGAAAGAAGGCCATTCCTATGTTGGGGTTTGATCCAAATAGAACACTCAAGAGGATCTTTCAAGAGAACATCAAACTCAATAAGCGATTTGAGAAAGCGCTTTCAAAGATCAAGAATGAACTAAAGAAAGAGCATATCTATTTCATCAACGAAAAGGAGCTCAACGATTCCCAAAGAGCAGAGGTGAAAGATTATTTCAATGAAACTGTTCTGCCTGCCCTTGTGCCTGTGATGCTTTCAGAAAAGAGAGATCTGCCTGATCTGAATGGGAAGGCAATATACTTGGCTGTCCGTCTTTCAAAGACCAATGAGGCTGGAGAGGAGGAAGTGAAGTATGCATTGGTAGAGGTTCCTACAGCAGTTGTTTCCAGATTTTATGTGCTAGCCGAAAAAGGAAAGCGATACGTGATCTTACTGGATGACATTATGCGTTCTTGTATGCATGATATCTTCAACATTTTCGATTTTGAAATAATTGAAGCCTATACAATCAAACTAACCAGAGATGCAGAGTTGGATATTGAGGATGATATCACTTCCGGTATCATGGAGAAACTTGCAGTCAGTTTAAAGAATAGAAAAAAAGGGGATCCTGTTAGGTTTGTGCATGATGCTGAAATGCCGGAGGATCTGAAAGAGTTCTTGATCAAGAGACTCAAATTGCAAGACAATGATGTGATCGTTGCAGGAGGAAGGTATCATAATAGCAAGGACTATATTAAGTTTCCAAAGATCGGAGGAGCACATTTGAGATACCGAGAACTTCCACAATTGCTGCACGGACCTTTGGAAGAGAATGTGAGCATTTTTAAGACCTTGAGAGAGAAGGATGTTCTCTTGAGCTTCCCATATCACTCTTACCATTATATCATCGACCTATTGAGGGAGGCGGCCATCGACCCGGAGGTTGAATCTATCAAGATCACTGTTTATAGATTGGTTTCTAAAAATTCCAAGATCATCCACACCTTGATCAATGCCGCGCGAAATGGAAAGAAAGTAACGGTAGTTGTGGAGCTAAAAGCGAGATTTGATGAAGAATCCAATATGAATTATGCCGATCAGCTTCAGGATGAAGGTATCAAAGTGATCTTTGGAGCTCAAGGTTTAAAGGTTCATACCAAACTTCTTTTGATCAAAAGAAGAGAAAATGGAGGTATCGCTCATTACGCTCATATTGGGACAGGAAACTTTCATGAAGGAACGGCCAATCTTTATTGTGATCACTCCCTATTGACTTCAGACAAAACCATCACAAGCGAGATCAATAACGTATTTAAATTTTTCAAGAACAACTATAGAAGATTCAGTTTCGAGCATTTACTTGTTGCTCCATTTAATTCTAGAAGAAAGTTCTACGAATTGATCGATAGAGAGATTGCCAATGCAAAAGCTGGTAAGCCGGCTTATATGATCATTAAATTGAACAATGTTCAGGATGATGGTATTGCTGTTAAATTATACGAGGCAAGTGAAGCAGGTGTGAAGGTGGATCTCATTGCCAGAAGTATCAATAATGTGGTATCTGAACAGTCCTACAGTCAGAATATCAATTCCATTGGAATTGTAGATCGTTTTCTGGAGCATGCCAGAATTCTACTCTTTGCCAATGGAGGAGATGAAAGGGTTTATATTGGATCTTCAGATTGGATGACAAGAAACCTAGATAGAAGGGTAGAGGTGATGACGCCGATCTATGACCCAACAATAAAAAGAGAATTAAAGACCCTTTTGGAATTTCAATTGAGCGATAATACCAAAGCGAGGATATGGGATTCCAATCTCAGCAATGACTATGTGAAGAAAGATGATAAGGCTGTTCGAGCTCAATTAGCTACATATGCCTACTTTAGGAATCAACTTAGAGATTTTGAACTGGTTCCTGCAAAGGATCAAACCGAAGAAAGTATTAAAGAATTGGATGAGATATTAGAAAAGGTGGTCATTCCCGTTTCAAAGGAGGTGCTAAATGATGGAGAATAGTTTGCGCTTTGCAGCAGTAGATATAGGCTCCAATGCAGTTCGATTGATGTTTGCTTATGTTTTTGAAACAGATCTAGGTCCTATCTTCAAAAAGGCATCCCTTATCCGCTTGCCTATTCGTTTGGGTGAGTCTTCCTTTCACAATAAGAACATTCCGGAGGACAAAGTAAATGCGCTTGTTCACAGTCTAAAAGGATTTAAAGACCTGATGAAGGCTTTTGATGTTATCTCCTACAGGGCATGCGCAACTTCTGCCATGAGAGATGCAAAGAATTCAGTTGAGGTCATTGAAAAGATCAGAACCCAGTGCGGGATCAACATAGAGCTTATAGATGGAAATGAGGAGGCATCCTTGATCTTTGAAAATCATATTGCAGAGAAGTTGGGTGGACATGATGCATTCATTTATATGGATGTTGGTGGAGGTAGTACAGAGTTCACTCTTTACAATGATGGGAAGAAGAAAGAATCAAGGTCATTCAATATTGGAACAATTCGATTAAAGGACGATCTGGTAGCGGAAACCACCTGGACCGATATGAACCTGTGGTTGACCAAAATAAAGTCTATCTATTCTCCAAAACAGATCATTGGTTCAGGAGGAAATATCAATACACTTTTCAAGCTCAGCTACCAAAAAGAAATGGAGCCTTTGAAAAGAGCCAAGATCAAAAAGCTTCTGAAGCAATTAAAGAACTTGTCTTATGATGAGAAGATCGCTAAGCTGGGTTTAAGGCCTGATCGAGCTGATGTGATCGTCCCTGCAACAGAACTATTCTTGTTGGCCATGAATAAGAGTGGAGTAAAGGAAGTGATCGTTCCGAAAGTGGGACTTGCTGATGGGATCATTCATCAATTATATGATGAGTACAAGGCAAACTCAACCCTTTTTCAGAAGTAGCTACAATTTCTCAATTCGCACTTGAGTGTATACATTCTCTCCCCAGCCTACGCCGGTTCCTAATGAGTATGTTGGTGCACTAGTGGAAGTGCATCTGTGCTCGATCCTAAAAGTTTTCTGACTATCAATAAAAATGACCGAATTGAGACTTGAAGGAGGGTCGGCAACTTCTGATTGAATTGAAATTCCCGTTATCTCTACAGTTCCATCAGTTACATTGTACAGTCTGATCTGATGTTGATCTACATTTCTAGCAGGGGCAGTAGCTGAAATCTCATAAATTCCTGAGTCTAGAGTGAAGGTGTTTATTCCGTCAATTGAAATGAAACTACTATCTCCTCTGTGATCGTTTAGATCTCTGATAACCCAACTTCCTGCAGTAAAAGAGCCCCCATTCACTCCACTTGCTTTTATATCCCTTACCACAGCTACCTGAGAGGCAATGGTATTATTGAATAAAGCTCTTTTCGCAATGTTTTTCCATTCCGTTCCGCTGTAATAATAGATGCCCTTTGTGGAATCGGTTTGATATACAAGCAGTCCTTCTGCTGGATTAGAAATGGCTTCTCTCTGAGAGATAGTCATTTTCGGCATCAATAATCCTCTGTCGGTTGAGTTGATCTGAAGGGCGGCAGAATTTACAGGATTTCCTCCCCCATCATTGATGAGGGTCCATTGGGCTTCAAGCTCAAAGCTAATGCTTGCTAGGATGATCATCAATAAGCAAGCTGCTATATTCATTCGTTTATGCACAGCTATAACTGTTGAATTCGAACCTGAGTATAGACATTTTCTCCCCAACTAATGGCTCTGCCTCTTGCATCAGTCGAACCATTGGTTGTATTGCATCGGTGCTCAATGCGAAAGGTCTTTTGAGCATTGATCCTAATCACAGTCAAAAGGCGGGATTCAGGAGTAGCTGAGGCTGATTGAGTTGCTGTGCCAGTTGCTTCAACGGTAGCGTCTGTAACATTGTACAATCTGATCTGATGCTGATCAACATTCCTTGCAGGGGCAGTTGCTGATATTTCATACAGACCAGAATCCAAGGTGAATTCAGTAATACCGTTGATGCTAATGAAACTGCTATCTCCTCTCAGGTCGTTAAGATCTCGGG
>JAUIGQ010000132.1 GCA_030429925.1 Bacteroidia bacterium
ATCGTGGTCTTTGCAAGGAGAACCATCTAAATACACCTTGTTCACATGCCGCTCCGGTAGTCCGTGATAGGAGAATAACACATGGTCATAGCTGTCGATATCATATTGCTTCCCTCTTGCCACAAAGGCGTCAATGAACTTGGGATGGTCCCAGAACTGGCTGATCATCGAGATCTCGGGAATCACCCACCATTTGCTCAAGATCTTGAATGCCCTCTCCATGGCTGAACCGCTGCTTGCAGATGCATAGTGGGGAAAAAGTGGAATGATGATGATCTTTTTATAGTTCTTCATCCTCATCTCGCCCATCACTTTCTCCATACTAGGATTCTGATAACGCATAGCCAGATGAACACCATAGCTATCTCCCAATCGGTCTTGAAGTTTCTCTTTTACTGACTCTCCATAAATGATCAAGGGAGAGCCATCCTCGGTCCACAGTTCTTTGTAGATCTTCGTAGAACCTTTCGCCCGAAAAGGAACGATGATCAGATTGACCAAAAACTTTCTCAAAAGCCATGGCAGATCAATGACCCTTGGATCGTTCAGAAATTGAAATAGATACCTGCGGACAGCACCGATCTTCGGTTCATCAGGTGTGCCCAGATTGATGAGTAAAACTCCTGTTTTCGACATATAGCTATTGCATTCAGAAAGTAATCAGACAGCTATGTATATTGTTTGTTCTGATCAAATATGAATAGCTCTGTTATCCGTTGCAGCCAAAGCAGCTTCTTTGAATGCTTCTGTAAAGGTTGGGTGAGCGTGACTCATTCTACTGATGTCTTCTGCAGAGGCTCTGTACTCCATGGCAACCACTGCTTCTGCGATCATATCGGCAGCACGAGGACCGCACATATGCACTCCCAAGATCTCGTCCGTTTCTTTATCGGCCAAAACCTTGATCAATCCATCTGTATCCATGCTTGCTCTTGCTCTTCCACTGGCTTTGAATGGAAAGCTTCCTTTTTTATAAGCCACCTTTGCCTCTTTCAATTGCTCTTCTGTTTGTCCAACCCCTGCTACTTCCGGCCAGGTATAAACAACGTTTGGAATAAGGTTGTAATCTATATGAGGCTGTTCTCCATTCATAACCTCAGCAACGAAGGTTCCCTCTTCTTCAGCTTTGTGAGCTAGCATGGCACCCTTAACAACATCGCCAATTGCGTAAATGTGAGACACTTTTGTTTGCAAATGATCGTTCACCTCAATTCTTCCTCTATCGTCTGTTTGCAATCCTGCCTTTTCTAATCCCAATCCGTCTGTATAGGGTCTTCTTCCCACTGAGACCAAGCAATATTCAGCATCTAAACTTACCTCAGCACCTTTTGGATCATCTGCTTTTACGGTTACCTTGCTGGCCGCTGCCTTTACTTCTTTCACTTTGTGCTTTAGATAGAACTTGATCCCTAATTTCTTGAGTGATTTAAGTAGTTCTTTGCTCATATCTCCATCCATTCCGGGAATGATACGATCCATGAACTCAACCACACTTACTTCAGTTCCCAACCTGGCGTAAACAGAACCCAGCTCTAATCCGATCACACCTCCTCCGATGATCACCATGCTCTTGGGTAGTTTGTCCAACTCCAAAGCTTCTGTTGAAGTGATCACCCTTTTCTTATCGATCTTAATGAAAGGCAAGCTTGAAGGCTTGGAACCGGTTGCTATAACCACCTTATCTGCCTGGATCTCTTCTTTCTTCTTCCCCGCAATTTGAATGGTATTTGCATCTTTGAAAGAACCCATGCCATTGTATACGGTAACCTTGTTCTTCTTCATCAGATAATCGATGCCGCCAACGGTTTGTTCCACCACTCCCCTCTTTCTGTTGATCATCTGTTTGAAATCAACTTTAAGGTCTTTTAGCTGGATCCCATGCTCAGTGAAGTCATGAGCTGCTTGATGGTAATGCTCTGAAGAATCCAAAAGAGCCTTGGAAGGGATGCAACCTACATTGAGGCAAGTTCCTCCAAGAGTATCATACTTTTCGATCAAAGCGGTTTTGAATCCCAATTGTGCACATCTGATTGCGCATACATAACCACCGGGTCCTGAACCAATTATTGCAACATCGTATTTTTCCATAATTCTTATTGTAGGGGAGGCCAAAGGTATTAAATAGCTCTATTAGATGCTAAGCCTTTGTTCTGTTTTATTGCGGCTTTTCACAAAGGCCCAAAGAAGAAGCAGAGGAGCCAAGAAACCCATGGTTCTTCCAATATAATCTCCGTAACGTGAATAAAAAGTCAATTCATCATTCAAATGCAATTCACCTTTGATAGAATCTTGTACCCACCATTCAGTTGTATTGAATAGATCTCCCTTTTGATTGATAAATCCGGAGATCCCGGTATTGGCCGACCTGCCTAAACCTCTTCTAGTTTCGATCGCCCTTAACCTGGCATAGGCCAAATGCTGTTTGTATCCGGGGGTGTCTTCCCACCAGCCGTCATTGGTAATGATGGCCAAGATCTCTGCTCCTTTTCTCACGTATTCAGTTACGTATTCCCCATAAACAGATTCATAACAAATGATGGGAGCCACTCCGGCTTTACCATCTTCATTGAAAAATACCGTTGGACTTCCATCTTCCCCATAACCTCCGGTAGAGCCACCAAGGGTGATGGACAGTCTTTTCATGAATGGAAAATACTTTAAGAAAGGCACTTTCTCTCCTCCAAGCACCAATTTAGACTTATGGTGAAGCTCTATGCTGTCACTTTTATCTATCTCAATGGCCGAATTGTAATTGTCGAACCAACCCATTCCGTGTCTAAATTTTTTAGAGGTAGGACTAAGTTGCGTAGAATCCAAATAAAGTCGTGTTGAAAGTAAACCGGTTACCAATCTTACCCTCGGGTAATGGCTGATCACTTTTCTGATCTCCTCCGTTCCATACAGATATTCGAACTCATGTTCCCAACAAGGAGTAGGAAAAGCTGTTTCCGGCCAAAGAACAAGATCCGTTTCCTCATCTATATTTTCCAAGGACTGCTCGATCATTCTATCAATTTGCTCTGATTCAGCCATGCCGTGGAACTTTTCATAGTAAGGGTCTATGTTGGGCTGAACTACAACTACATGGAAGGATTCTCCTTTTTCTTCATAAGAAGTGTAGGTTGTATAAGAACTAATTCCGACTGCTAGCAGGATAACCAATGCATAGATCAAAGGCTGCCATTTTCTTTCCCCATCGCTCAAGTAGCGATCAACAAATTGAAATAGCAGGAGATTGATCGAAAGAATGAGGAAAGTTCCGCCCAATGCTCCTGTATATTCATACCATTGTACAAACTCAGGATCATTGGCAAAGACATTTCCAAGGGTGAGCCAGGGCCAGGAAAGCTCCCAGTTCAAATGCAGATATTCAAAAGCGATCCAGAGGATGATCAAACCCCAATAACCTTGCTTCTGTCCCACCCATCTTTTGGTAAGATGGAACAGCCAAAATACCACTGCCATAAAAAACGAATTGCAGATCACCGCCATGGCCATTCCCCAATCTGAGGCGTAATAGATCCACCAAGTAGTTAGCAGATTGAAAATGAAAAAGGAGAGGTAAGCGTAACTGAAGACCCAAAGGCTTTTCCATCTGGATGTATGCTTTGCAAGCTGTTTCTCTATGAACAGAAGAGGGATCAAGGCGATGAAGATCAGAATGGTTTGATCACCAATAGCAGGCCAGGCCAATGAAAGAATGATCCCACTGAGTATCGATAATAACCAAAATTTAACCTTTATCATGCTTTCCTCTTAGAGTGGCAAAACTATTAATATTTACCTTTGGACTTATGAATAAATTAGCACTGAAAGTTAGCTTCCTACTGCTACTTGTCATTGGAAGCTTTTCCTCCTACTCACAACATTTGAGATCTTCTCAAGATAGCTTGGTCTTTCAAAACACTTTTGTTAGAGACAGGGATAGTATTCAACTCAACTTGCAGAATGTAAGCTACTTCACCCTTCAGGTATCCAATGTAAAGTTCTATTCCAAGTATGGGAATTTTGTTTTTTCAGCTTCTCAAACGAGCTTTAGTATGCAGCCTCAAAGCAGTCATCAGATCACCATTGCTTTTGAGCCCGAGCACAATATCCTTTACAACTCTGAGCTGGTGATCCAATACACCGGCAACAATGGCTTCATTGGAGCCAAAAGCATAGATCTAAAAGGACAAGGCGTCTTTTCCAATCCCTACTACAACTCAACCCAGAACCTGGAAGAACAGGCTTTGAAGAATGCACTGAAAACGAGAACAGGGCAAGGCTATAACGATAGAGGTTATAATGGAGCCAGGGATTTTATGTACGGCTCTATTGATAATTCAGGAGGACAAGTTGAATGTGTTTATACAGGAAGAAGGGCCACCTTCAATACCAGAGCTGGAGCTAACAGTAACAGCTTCAATTGTGAGCATACCTTTCCACAAGGCTTCTTTAATAGCATTTCTCCCATGAAAAGCGACATCCATCACCTGTTTCCAACCGATGTAAATGCCAATAGCAGAAGGGGAAATCTTCCATTTGGAATTGTAAGCGGCAATGGAGTATGGAATCAGGGCGGTTCTAAACAAGGAACAAATACCTTTGAGCCAAGAAACCAGCAAAAAGGAAGGACTGCAAGAGCCATGATGTATTTCGTGATCCGCTATCAGGACTATTCCAATCACTTTGCTCCTCAGGAGAATTTGCTGATCGGCTGGCACAACACCTACCCTCCCGACTCTGTTGAAGAAAAGAGGAACAATGATATTTTCGCCGTTCAGAACAATAGAAACCCCTTTGTTGACTACCCACAATTTGCTGAGCGAATTACCAACTTTGTGAGTAATTCAACTGCTGTTCCGGTGAATGGAATAGACATTACAAGAACCAGCATCGACTTTGGCTCCTTTCTTAGTCAGCAGCCCGATACCAATGAATTCATTATTGTGAATAGAGGCAATACAACTGTCACTTTTAGCAATTTTAGTTTAAGTAACACCTCCATCTTGAGTTTTGCCGGCGGATTTGGTGGAAGCATTCAAATTCTACCGGGAGATGCTTTGGTGGTGCCCGTGGTTGCGCAGACGAATACCACCATAACTATCAATGAAACTCTTGGCTTCAACACTAGTTTACCGGGCGGACTATCCTCTTTAACCATACCTGTAAGAGGAGGCACCTTTGTGGTTGGATTGGATGAAGAAGTGAAAGAGCAACTGAAGATCTACCCTAATCCTGCCGAAGATCAATTGACAGTTGAGGGAATGGTAAATGGACAAAAACAACTGAGGATTCTGGATCAAAATGGAAGATTAGTAAAGGAACTTTCTACTTCCCAAGTGAAGCTATCCATTGATGTGAATGAATTTCCAAAAGGGGTTTATGTACTTGAAGTGGTTGGAGAGAAAGACAGGCAGGAGTTGAAATTTAGCAAATAAGCAATTGTTCCACAGAGTGGCTTCGACTCCCCGCCTGCCAGAGTCTTGTACGGCGGGCACGGCGCTCAGCCTGACATTGTAGTGGTATGACCTGCAAAACGCAACTCTAGGCACCCTTCGACTCAGCTCAATCTAACACCTCAGGCAACGATTTAGTTATTGACTCAATGTTTCTTTGGTGCCTGAGGCTCTCGAAGGCACCGATGCACTTCCTCCTCACTCCCCACTCTTTACTCCCTACCTCAAAAGATACATCTTCCCAAAATCCTTGGTAAAGTATTTATCTGCCTCTGTGCTTCTGTGCTCTATATTCCCTCCATCTATCTTCATTTTCACACGATAGAGGTAAACCCCATTGGCCAGCTGATCGCCGAAGTCGTCTTTGCCATCCCAGGCGTATTCTGTTAGGTTCTTGCCGATGTGAATAGGTCCCAGTTCAAACTGATCGATGTGCTTTACCACCTTTCCGGTAATGGTCATGATCTGTATCTGTATCTGGTCCGGAATGCGCGAGCCGGTAAGGGTAAATACAAAGCGCGTGGAGGTACTGAATGGGTTGGGATAGTTCATCAGATAACTCACGGTAGAACGATTGATCACTTCAAACTCAATGGCATAACCTTGCTTACCCAGTTCATTGCCCGATTTATCTCTGGCACTTATCCTCAACTGGTAGATACCATCCTCAGTAAGTTCCGGTTGGTATAACACCCTTGCTTTGTTCGAAGGCAAGGTAGCCGGTGTGAAGCTAATCCGGTCGTTCTGACTGAAGTTCACTAATTCTTCACTTCCATTGGGTCTTCTTAGATAAATAGTAAAGGAAGAAGTGTCATCCAGGGCAAGGAATTGATTGTCGTCTTGCAATTGCATCACGATCTCAGGCTTGGCAGAAACCAGTTCGCGGTTCATGATCCTTCTACCGTCGAAGGTCACATCCATCTGGGGATTAAGATGATCTGATCTCACCCAAAAATTATAATCGGCTTTGTTGTTAAAGCTATATTGTTCCTTTTGCGCTTGTCGCGGATTCAGCTCAAGGTAAAGACGATTCTTTCCACTCAGCGAGCTGGTGGGCAAGCTCAATCTTAGAGTGTCTATGGAAAAAGAATCCAGCCTGGCCAAGGTTAGACTTTCAGCAATTCTCGACAATCCATTCGCATCCTCTACCCGATAATCTATTCTTACAGAGTCAGAATTGGCAGAAGATGGATTCACATAAGCTATTTCAAATTGCAGGTCTTGTCCTTTTTGCAAGGTATCCAACGGAACATTTGCATAGATGTTGGGAGCAAAAGCCAGTTCAGGATATATCTGATAATACAGTTGCCAGAACTCCAATTGTGGGGGAGTTTGATTCAGCTGATCTTCCAGTCTTACCACCATTCTCAACTCATCGTACTGATCAGTACCGGCCGGAACATCATAAACAGAATCGGGTGCGTGATTGACACTCTGAAAGAGAAGCTCATCAGCTTGGGTGGTTCTATTGATCCCGAAAAGGGAGACCT
>JAUIGQ010000133.1 GCA_030429925.1 Bacteroidia bacterium
CAAGATTTTCATGCCCACAATGTAAGCTTAGATAAAGAAGGCAACCTGATCACTGCTCATGGTGAGATGGATGAGCATTATATGCTAAGGGTCAGAAAGAATGGATCAATTGACACCTTATTTTCTACTACTGATTACAAATTATTCAATGGGGGGAATTGCTCCTACAGTTCCAAGGGAGAGATCATCTTTCAAGCTGAGAACTATTTCTGGAGACTCAATCAAGATCAGATTAAAGAAAAGATCAGTACTCATCAATTCGGATGGAATCAAACCATTTATGCAGACGAGGAAGGCAACTACTATGGTCCGGACATTGGAGATGGCAAAGGAAAACTGATCAAAATAGACCAAAGTGGTAAAGCCAGTGTGATCGCAACTGATCTAATTACAAAGATCCCAGATAGAAAATACGACAAGCACAATGATGTCTTACTAGGAATAACAAAAGGGTGTGACGGGAAAATGTATATTGCTGAATTAGCAGGAAGAAGGATCATCAAGATAGAGGACGATGGCTCCACGAGCACCTTTTATAGGTCTGATGCAAATTGGTCTCCAAGCGGATTAGATTTCTTTAGCGGAGACGCATATATTCTAGAGTACAAAATTAAGGGAGGAAATGGCGGACCAAGGATCATTAAAATTAATGAAGCCGGAAAAAAGTCTATTCTATTTGACTTTGACACCTATGAAAAGGGGGAGTTGATAGTCGGCCCAATAATTAACAACAGAAACAATCCATTGCCCTACATTCTTCTATTTTCTATTGGCCTAATGGGTATCTATTTAGTTCTGGTTAAACTTCGAAAAGCTGTTTAACTTATCTAAAGGGCATTTTGCACAATATCATCTACTACTGAGGGATCTAATAATGTTGAAGTATCTCCCAGCTTATCTGGTTCTCCTTCTGCTACTTTTCTCAAGATCCTTCTCATGATCTTGCCGGACCTGGTCTTTGGTAAGCCACTGACGAATTGGATCTTCTCAGGTTTTGCAATCTTGCCAATTTGCTCAGAAACGATGTCGATGATCTCAGCTCTAGCCGCATCCGGATCTGTTGGTTCAATTTCACAGACTACATATGCGTAGATCCCTTGACCTTTTATCTCATGCGGATATCCTACAACCGCTGATTCAACTACATTCTCATGATTGTCAATTGCATCTTCGATCTCTGCCGTTCCAAATCTATGTCCGCTTACATTGATAACATCATCAACCCTACCGATTACCCGAAACATCCCATTTTCATCCCTCTTTGCTCCATCTCCGGTAAAATAGTAGCCTTTGTAATGGGAGAAATAAGTTGTTCTGCACCTTTCATGATCACCATAAGTAGTTCTAATGATCGATGGCCATGGATTTTTAATTGCCAAATACCCTTCAATATCACTTCCCTCAATTTCCTTCCCTTCTTGATCGAGTAGAACTGCTTGCACTCCTGGTAATGGATAACCTGCATAGGAAGCCTTCATTGGACTTAGACTTCCCAAACCTGATATCATGATCCCTCCGGTTTCAGTTTGCCACCAGGTATCAACGATCGGACAATTCCCTTTTCCAACCTTTTCATAATACCAATCCCAAGCCTCTTCATTAATTGGTTCTCCAACCGTTCCGATCACCTTCAAAGAAGATAGACTAGTAGCATCAACATGCTCATCTCCGCAGGCCATCAATGCCCTAATAGCCGTTGGTGCAGTATAGAATTGGTTTACCTGATGCTTGTCGCACACCTGCCAAAATCTTCCTGCATCCGGAAATGTTGGCACTCCCTCGAACATCATGGTAGTAGCACCTGATAAGAGCGGACCGTAAACAATGTAACTATGCCCTGTGATCCAGCCAATATCAGCAGTGCACCAATAGATATCTTCTTCCTCATATTGGAATACATTCTGAAAGGAGAATGCCGTATAGACCATATAGCCACCATGAGTATGCACTACCCCTTTGGGCTTGCCGGTTGAGCCGGACGTATATAGTATGAATAGTATATCCTCTGAGTCCATTACTTCTGCTTTGCATTCTGCCGGCATTCCATTCGTGGCATCATGCCACCAAACATCCCTGCCCTCTTCCATATTCACTTTCCAATCTAGACAATTGAAAACCACAACCTTTTCAACTGAATGGCAACTTTCAAGGGCTTCATCTACCACCGTCTTTAATGCAACTTGCTTTGCTCCCCTGTTCAAGCCATCTGCGGTGATGACCATTTTTGCCTGAGCATCATTGATCCTGTCTGCCATTGCATTGGCACTAAATCCTGCAAAAACTACGGAATGGACAGCACCGATACGTGCCGATGCCAAGCAAGCAATTGCCAATTCCGGGACCATAGGCATATAGAGCACAATGCGGTCACCTTTCTCAATTCCTTGAGCCTTAAGGGCATTGGAGAACTCACACACCCTTTCATACAATTCTCTATAGGTGAACTTCTGAGATGGAGTATTCGGGTCATTAGCTTCCCAGATCAATGCTGTCTTATTCCCTCTTGTTGCTAAATGTCTATCAAGAGCATTCTCCGTAATATTCAGTTTTCCTTCCAGGAACCACTTTACATTAGGCTCATCAAAGTTCCATTTACAAACTTCCTTGTAAGCTTGTTGCCACTGAAAAGTCTGAGCAATTTGATCCCAAAAGTGATCCGGGTCCTCTATACTCTGCTTGTACTTTTCCTCGTACTCCTTAAAACTTTTTATTCTCAGATCCATACTCTTTAATTTAAAAGGAATGACAATTTACTATCTTTAGTGAAAACTAAAGCAATGAGAATATTAAAAGAAAGTTTCCTCCTACTATCCCTTTTTGGCCTCCTAACGGCTTTCTCTCCAAGTAAAAAAGGAATAGATGTTACTTACGGAGTTTGTAACAGCGAAAATTCCACAGTGAAGTTGGAATTGAATGATGATTATACCTTTGAGTACATTGATCGATCAAACCCAAATAACCCAATTGAGGTTGAAGGCACCTATGAATTAAAAAACAATAGAGTAAAGCTAAGATCCAATGATTCCGGATCGAACTTTCATAGCAACTGGAAGATCGTAAATGAAGGACAAAATGCTAAAGCCAGAAAAGGTCTCTCTTTTTATCGATTGGGTAAGCTAGAATGATTCCGGACGTAGATACTTATTTAATTGATGGATGTGGAAGGTGCAAGCTCTTTGCAACTCCCGAATGCAAGGTAAATCCTTGGCGCGATCTACTAACTGAATTAAGAGCTCTTATTTTAGAAACCGGTCTCACTGAGGAAATCAAATGGGGTGTTCCCTGCTATACAGATAAGGGCAAAAACATTTTGATAATAAGCGCCTTCAAAGATTATTGTTGTGTCAGTTTTTTCAAAGGCACCTTACTTAAAGATGAACCTAATCTGCTTGTAAAACAAGGAGAAAATGTTCAGGCGGCCCGACTTTTCAAGATTCGATCGAATGAAGATCTTGAAAGGCTAAGACCTTATATCAAGCCATATGTCTTTGAAGCTATTGAAATCGAAAGATCAGGCAAAGAAGTAAAAAAGAAAAAGACTTCAGATTACAATGTACCGGAAGAATTAATAGCTGAATTCAAGAATGACCATAATTTTAAAGAAGCCTTTGAATCCCTTACTCCTGGCCGACAAAAAGGATACTTATTGTATTTCTCTTCTGCTAAGCAAGCCAAAACAAGAACAGATAGGATCTTAAAATACAAGGACAAGATCTTTGATGGCAAAGGGTTTCACGACTAAATGAAAGGGAGAATTCGAGTGCGATCATTAAAGCAGAGTAGAGCTAGTATCATCTCTATTGCGGCTGCGCAGAGCGAACCGGGAAACTGAATGTTGAGAATACATCCTAGTTCTTTTTCTTTCAAAAAGAAAACTCTTTCTCAGCCATTTCAACAATGTCTTCACCTATAGCCAGACAAGCAGTTGCTGCGGGCGATGGGGCGTTGAGCACATGAATGCTGTTATTGATGGTTTCAATTGCAAAATCATCGATCATCTCACCATCAGGACCTAAGGCCATAGCTCTTACACCTGATCTCCCCTCTCTTATATCATTCATCTCTAAAGAGGGTATCAGCCTTTGTAATCTTTCCAAGAACAACTTCTTACTAAAAGCCCTTTTGTATTCGTCCAATCCGAATTTCCAGTGCTTTGCAAATAGTTTCCATGTTCCAATATAACCCAGAGCATCAACTGTATCTTTCAGATCAAAATCAGTTTTGCCGTAACCTTCGCGCTTAAATGTGAACACGGCATTTGGTCCGCATTCAATATTTCCATCGGTCATTCTTGTAAAGTGTACCCCTAAGAATGGAAAGGCCGGATTAGGTACCGGGTAGATCAAATGCTTCACCTTTTGCTTGGCGTGATCTTCCAATTCATAATAATCTCCTCTAAATCCCACGATCTGCATATCGCTCTTCACTCCGTCTTGAGTGGCTAATCGGTCCGACTGCAGTCCTCCGCAAAAGATCATGTACTTTGCTTTATAAGTAGCCTTTGACGTTTTGATCTGATTGGTTCCATCTTGAAAGAGAGAACCTTCGAATCGTTCCCCTAACTTCACAGCACTTTGGGCTTGCTTGCCAAGGGCAACTTCTGCCATCTTTTCAGTTGCCGCAACAAAATCAATAATACCGGTAACAGGAACTCGAATTCCGGCTATACCTGAACATTCAGGTTCAATTTCTCGAATTTGATCTCCATTGATCTTCTCTATTCCTTCTATGCCATTTTGCTGTCCAATACCAAAGATCCTTTCCATATGCGGCAGTTCTTCTTCATCAGTAGCCACTACCACTTTTCCGCAAATCTCATGAGCCACCTTATGTTCCTGAGCAAACTTTACAATGGCTTTCCTTCCCCTAACGCAATTAACAGCTTTCTTAGAACCCGGTTTGTAATAAAGACCCGAATGGATCACCCCTGAGTTATTTCCCGTTTGATGAGCTGCCAGATGATCTTCCTTTTCGATCAGCAGGATCTTTTTATCCGGATACTTCTCCTGCAATCTATACAAGGTAGCTGCCCCTACAATTCCGCCCCCTATAATGGCTATGTCATATTCCATATTCGAAAATAAATTTGATCCAAAATTAAGACTTAGTCGTTGCTTGCCGCAATAACTTCTTGCTTTGGAATTCTATATAATAAGATCAATCCGAGAATAAAGAAGCTGATCAAAGCAATAATAGAATTTCTCATGCTTCCGGTGATTCCCTCAATAAACCCATAACTGAATGTTCCTATAACAATACCCAACTTCTCCAAGACATCATAGAAACTAAAGAAGGATGCATAGTCTTTTGTCTCCGGAACCAATTTAGAATAGGTAGAGCGAGAGAGAGACTGGATTCCACCCATGACCAATCCAACTGCAGCCGCGATCATATAAAACTCAGTTGGTGTATGTATGAACCAAGCTGCTATGCATATTCCAATCCATATGAACAGGGTTAATGATAGTGCTTTCAAGTTTCCCCATTTTGAAGATAACCAAGATAAAAGGTAGGCACCTCCAATTGCAATGAATTGTATGATCAATACAGAAATGATCAATCCTGTTTTTGCCCCATCTTCCCCCCAGTCGATCTCTTTGGCAGCAAATAATGTGGCCATGAGCATTACGGTTTGAACTCCCATGCTATAAACAAAGAAAGAGATCAAGTATCTCCTGATGGTTTTCATCTCTTTAAGCTGCCCCCATACAGACCTTAGTTCTCTCCAGCCTTTTGTAAACTTATTCTCTATTTGTCTTTCCGATGCAAATACACTTGGTAATCTTCTATAGGTTATCTGTGCGAAAAGGATCCACCAAATAGCAACAGACACAAACGCCCATTTAGCTGGAATATCAAAACCCATGATCATTACCAAATTGGCGATCAATAGGATGGAGCTCCCAACATAACCCAAGGCATAGCCTTTTGCAGAGATCCTATCATGCATAGAAGGTGGAGCGATCTGTGGGAGATAGGCATTGTAAAAAACAATACTTCCCCAAAATCCAACGCTTGCAAAAAAGACTGGCAACATACTTAGTTCAAGATGATCCGGATCAAAGAAAAAAAGAGTAGCACAGGAAAGCGCACCTAAATAACAGAAGAATTGCAGAAAGCCTTTTTTACTGTCGGTATAATCTGCAATTCCTGAAAGTACAGGAGAGATCAAAGAAACCACCAAAAAGGAGAAAGAGGCCACATAAGAATAGATCTCCGTATTCTTGAATTCCATCCCCCAAAAAGTGACCACATCTGAGATCAAGTTCCCGGCCTCGTCATACTGACTGGTAACGGCTTCGTAAAACATGGGGAAAATAGCAGTAGTGATAACCAGCGGATAAACAGAATTGGCCCAATCGTAGAAGGCCCATGCATTGATCACTTTCTTATCCGGCTGTTTATCCATCCTTCAAATGTATACAATAGGGCATCAATTAGGGCAGCTACTGCAATAAAGAGTTTTGACTTCGTAGTCTTCTAGAGGTTGTATTCCCATCTTCTTTTTACTGAAAAGCTCACAGAATTCTTTAGGGTACATATCAGCAGTCTTTTGCATGATATCCATGTACAAATTGCGCGGAACCATCTCCTCATCATATCTTGCCAATTGCAGAAAATAGAACAGGTGGTCTTTTGATGGTCTATCTGTTTTCACAATGGGTAGGAGAGTCTCGATAGCTCTTGAAGACTGGTCTTGATAAGCTAGATATTTTGCCATTGCGTATAAGGTTTTGTCATCCAATTGAGCCTTGGGCAACCAATTCATCAGGTTTTTAAAAGCCTTTTCTCTCAAGTCGGTTTTTCCTTGATCATAATAATGATCGGCCATAAGCATTTCAAAGTTGAGCATCACTTTAGCATGTAAGACAGGGTCTAGCTTGGTTCTGATCTTGCTCATAGATGCATCCCATTCTTTTGCTGAAGAC
>JAUIGQ010000008.1 GCA_030429925.1 Bacteroidia bacterium
TTTTGTTGTAATAGCTCCGAATTAAACTTTGCATTTTCAATCTTCTTCAACAACTTATAGTATTGTTGAAACGTATCCTGAACCTGACCTATATGAACAGAAAGCGCATTGATCTTCTTCAGGTATCGACCAACAATTCCAAAACCAACCGCAAGCCAAACCATTAAATACGCCTCCGATAAAAAACCAAGTAAAACCGATGTGATTGCAACCGTTGACAATACTTGCATCACCGGAATGATTACTTTCATATTCTCCGGTACTATCTTCTGGTAATTTTTCACCCAAGCAACAACCGTCTCAGGTTTAACATCCGATTTCAAAATTCTTGCTTCAGCAGAGTAATCCTGCCTCCAATCGCTCATCCCTGCCAGTTCACGAATGGCATCCTGACGGTTTTCAATTCCTTTGATCTCGTTCAATACTACAAGTCCGTTAAAGTCGTTTCTTAGCAAGATGTTGCTTCCACCACCCAATATCAATAAAGGTTCTGAGTGCTCCTTGCTGAAGAATTGTTTTGCTTCCTCCAAGCTCTTTATTCTTACGAACTTTTGGCAATTGGCTGAAATGCCAAATGTGTTGAATTCTTTGAGGTTAATGTTTTCTTTCATTGCCGACAAAGATAGAATCCTTCCATTAAAAAATTATGCTGACTTTCGTTATGGTGAGCACTAAGACCAAAATCGTTCTCAGCGTAAGCAACGACCTCTTTTCCGATCAAAGAGTTCATAAGGTTTGTTCTTCTTTGAACTATGCAGGCTATGAGGTGGAATTGCTAGGAAGGTTTATAAAAGGCAGGTCAAGAGAAGTAAAGAGGAATTATTCTACAAAGCGCTTTAAATTGTGGTTCAATAAGGGACCCTTGTTTTACATCAACCTAAATCTCAGATTGTTCTTTTACCTCCTCGGATCAAATGCAACAATATATTTGGCCAATGATCTGGATACCTTAGCTGCAAATTACTTAGCTGCCAAGCTGAAAGGAAAGAAGATCGTCTACGATAGTCATGAATATTTCACAGAGGTTCCTGAACTGATCAACCGACCCTTCAAACAATCGATCTGGAGAAAATTGGAAGGATGGATGCTGCCAAAATTGAAATTTGCATACACGGTCTCACCTTCATTGGTTCAAGAGTATAAGCAACAATATGGGTTGGAAATGAGACTGATCAGAAATTTCCCAAGACTTTCAGAACAATCCTATCAAAAGGAAGAAAGAAGAAATGCAGTCATTTATCAAGGAGCTTTGAACATTGGGAGAGGTTTGGAGGAATTGATTAATGCTTTTATCTACCCTGAATTGGAAGGAATTGAATTATGGTTGTTCGGAGAGGGAGATATCGAAGACGAACTGAAAGGAATGGTTTCTAAACTTGCTATCGATGATAGAGTGAAATTCTTTGGTAGATTGGAACCGAAAGAATTGAAAGAGTGGACAGCCAAAGCAAAGATTGGGGTTTCCATCGAAAGGAATTTAGGAAAGAACTATGAATATGCTCTGCCCAACAAGGTCTTTGATTATATTCATTCAGGAGTACCGGTGCTCTATTCTCCATTGAAAGACCTATCAGAATTGATCGATCAATTAAATGTTGGTCAGCAGTTAAAGTCGCGCGAATCAGCTGATATTGCAAAACAGATCAGAGATATGATTGAATCTCCTGATCTTGCAAGTTGGGTGGAGAATTGCAAATTGGCGGCCCCAAAACTATCTTGGGAACATGAAGAGAAGATACTTTTTGATCTAATAACAGATGTCCGCAACGATTGATATCCATATTGTCAGTTTTGATGTTCCATATCCTGCGGATTATGGAGGGGTGATCGATGTGTATTATAAACTTAAGGCCCTCAAAGCTGCCGGACTATCCATTGCATTGCATTGTTTTCAATACGGCAAGGATGAGTCTGAAGAATTGAATAAGTTGTGTAATGAGGTATACTACTATCCAAGACGCACCGATCTAAGATCACAGCTTTCTGCTACTCCTTATATAGTAGCTAGTAGAGGTCATGACCAACTACTGAAGAATTTGGATAAAGACAAAGCTCCGATACTGTTTGAAGGACTGCATACCACCTATTACCTTGGTCATAAAAAGCTCCAAAATAGGCAAACAGCCGTTAGGGTGCACAACCAAGAGGATCAATACTACGCTGCCTTGTATGAGCAAAGTGCAAATCTTTATAAAAAGATCTTTTATGCAATAGAGTCGAACAAGCTCAAATACTATGAAAACCGATTGGCCAAAGCAGATGTGCTATTTTGTTTGAGCGAAATGGAAAGGGTTCACTACAGTGCCTTCCATCAGGATGTGAGGTATTTACCGGTTTTCCATCCATTCAAGGCTAGAGAGGCGTCGATGATCAAACACCAGATTGATCAAGCTGTCTATTTTGGAAATTTAGCCGTTGAAGAGAATAGCAAAGCTGTAGAATTTTTATTGGAGGTCTTTGAAGGACTTAACCTCCAGCTAAAGATTGCTGGAAGAGGAGCAGGAAGTGACTTGGTGAAGAAAATGGAGCAAGCTGACCGTGTTGAATACCTGGGAGAGCTAAGTGATTCTGATCTTAACAGGCTATTGTATGAGTCAAGGGTCTGTTGTCTGCCTACCCGACAATCAACGGGAATAAAGTTGAAGTGGATCCATGCATTGCATCAAGCCAACCAGATCATATTGAATGGGGATATGCTGGCTGATGAAGATTTTAGGCCTTACTGCATATTAGCAGAGAGTGTGGAAGAGTGGAGAGCTCAATTGCAAGCTTGCATGCAAGTTAAGCAGGATGAGAAGATGGTGGAAGAGAGAATTGCTTTGGCGAAGAGGCGCTTCAACAATGAGAGCTCAGCTAAGCTTTTGGTGGAATGGTGCGCTCAGGCTCAGTGATGGTTTCATTTTCAAACTGTAATACCCTGCCCGGGAATTTCCTGATCAGCTCATAATCATGAGTTGCAACTAAAACTGCAACATTGTTCTGACTAATAGAGACCAAGAGTTTCATGATCTCTATAGAAGTTTCAGGGTCTAAATTTCCGGTTGGCTCGTCGGCAAGTATGATCTCCGGATTGTTCAGCAAAGCTCTTGCAATAGCAACCCTTTGTTGTTCTCCACCTGAAAGCTCATGGGGCATTTTAAAACCCTTGTTTTCCAATCCTACCTTTGATAGAACATTGTCGATACCACTTTCGATTTCTTTTTTTCCTTTCCAGCCAGTTGCCTTCATGACAAATTTTAAATTGTCTTTGATCGTTCGGTCTGAGAGTAGCTGAAAGTCTTGAAATACAATACCTATCTTTCTTCTTAAATAGGGAATTCTTCTTCTCTTGATGGTTTGAAGATCAAATCCGGCAACCTCACCTTTTCCTTCTTTGAGTGAGAGTTCTGCATAAAGGGTCTTTAAGAAGCTACTTTTTCCGCTGCCGTTCTTGCCAACCAAATAAACCATCTCGCCCTTCTCTATTCTCAAGCCTATATTAGATAGTACCAAATGACGCTTTTGGAAAATATTGACACTGTTCAATTCTATAATGGCAGTTCCAGGCATGTGTGAGTCTTTTTACAAATATAGAAATTCCACTAGTACAAGCTTCCACTTTATCTCTTGAGCAAGGTTGTATTCCGGGTTGATTGTGTTAACATGATCGAGTTGAAAACTTGGTTTCTATATAAGGTATAAGCCATAGGTGTAGAACTAATTTTAAAGATTTGTAAACGCCTAGAAGCGGAGGTATAGCATTGTCTGAAAATAAGATTCTTAAATATATGATTGGCAGAGTATTGGTCCTTACAGTACTATTGTCCATAGGCATTGACTCTGCGCACTCTCAGCAGAGCTTTGTGTTTTCAGAAGCCTTTCCTGAGTTCAGAGATGGAATGGACCTCTTCAATAAGGAGAAGTACTTGCCGGCTCAAGAGAACTTTCAGAATACCATGAACTCCATCTCCGATATGAACTCTGAGGTGAGAATTGATGCCCAATATTTCCACGCTATCTGTGCGGTACAACTCTTTCATGATGATGCAGAGATCCTGCTGAATAAGTTTATAGAAGAACATCCTGAGAACAATCGACTTACTTCTGCCTATCTGAACTTGGCGAAGTATCAATTCAGAAAGAAGTCATTCAAAAAAGTGATCGCTATTCTCACTGAATTAGATCCATTGGATCTGGAACCGGCTGAAAGGGCAGAGTACTATTTTAAATTGGGCTATTCCTATTTGCAAGAAGATGAGAAGGACAAAGCAGCTCAATATTTTTATGAGATCAAGGATACCGATAACGCTTATGTGAGTGCAGCAAGGTATTACTATGCTCATTTGGCCTATGAGGATGGAAAGTATCAATCGGCCTTGGAAGTCTTTCAAAGGATAGAGAGTGACCCTCAATTCGGCCCATTGGTTCCTTACTATCTTACTCAGATCTATTATCTGCAAGAGAAGTACGATGAACTTTTGGATTATGCTCCAGCTGTATTGGACTCTGCCCCTCCTACCAGGGAAATTGAGATAAAGAAAATGATCGGTGATGCATACTATGAAACAGAACAGTATGCTGAGGCAATTCCTTACCTGAAGGAATTTAATCTAAGAAGAAATCCTGATCAGGATGATCATTACCAATTGGGTTACGCCAATTACAAGGCTGAGGAATATTCAGAAGCGGTAAAGTCCTTTCAAAAATCTATAGGCGAAGATGATAGTTTGAACCAGTCGTCCTATTATTATATCGGTTCCTCAGAATTGAAGGTTGGAAGAAAGGCAGAGGCGAGAACGGCATTTAAGTTTGCCTCGAACTATGACCAAGATCCCGATCTTCAAGAAGATGCTTTCTTCAACTATGCCAAGTTAGCTTATGAGCTGTCTTATCACCCATATGATGATGCCATCCTTGCTTTTGAAGAGTTTATTGAGAAGTATCCCAATTCTTCCAAGCTGGATGATGCCTATGAATACCTGCTAGGTGTTTACTATACAACAAAGAATTATGCTGAGGCTTTAAAGTCTATTGATCGGATCAATAGTCAGGATATTCGTTTACAAGATGCCAAGCAAAGAATAGCTTACTATAGAGGGATCGAGCTATTCAATGAAGAGAAATACCTTGAAGCGGTAGATCTTTTTACCATGTCGCTGAAGATCAATCGCGATCCGGTGATCAAGGCCAAGGCTACTTATTGGATGGCTGAGTGCTTTCATATTCTGGGAGATTACGACAACGCTATCAATTTCTACACGGATTTTCTCTCCTCAAGCGGAAGTAGGTCTATCAATTATTTCGAAAGAGCTTATTACAACCTTGCATACTCTCATTATGAGAAGGGGAAGTTTGCCAGTGCCATCTTTTGGTTCAAAGAGTATATAGATAAGGAGGATCCAAAGTTCAAAGGCCTCATCAATGATGCATATTTGAGAATAGGGGATAGTTATTTTGTCAACAAGGAGTATCAAAATGCAATAGATGCTTATGACAAAGCAGTGAGGTTAGATATTGCCAATACAGATTATAGCTTGTTGCAATTGGCCATTGCACAAGGGCTTATGGGTAAGTACAAGTTGAAGGCCCAGACTTTGAAGAAACTCGTCAATGAGGAAGCAAGTTCCATTTATACAGACGACGCCCTAAATGAGCTTGGTAAAACCTATCTGGTGCTGAACCTGAACGATGATGCATTGGCTTACTACAATCAGCTCATTACTGATTATCCGAATAGCACTTTCATGGCTGAAGCCCATTTGAAGGTGGGACTGATCTACTACAACAAGGAAAATGATGATCTGGCCTTGAATTCATTCGACAGAGTGATAGAGAAGTATCCTTCCACTCCTGAAGCCAAGGAAGCTTTGGAAAAGGTGAGAAAGATCTTTATCGACAAAGGAGATCTTCAAGCATTTGAAGATTATATCAACGGGGTTCCATTTGCGGATATCAGCAAATCTAAACTGGATTCTACCGCTTATGTGATTGCTGAGAACCATTACTTGGCGGGAAAGTGTGAGAAAGCTGTAAGAGACTTAACCAATTACTTGAAAAGATATCCGGAGGGTTTGTTTAGCTTGAATGCGCACTACTACAGAGGCGATTGTGAAGCAATGCAGGGATTTCAGCAAGAAGCCATTAGGGATTTTGAATATGTGGCCTCCCTTCCTTCCAATAAATTCACTGAGAAATCGCTCAATGCCCTAGCGAGGATCTATCAGGAGATGGACAGTACCTCAAGATCCATTGAGAACTTCGAAAAGCTATTAAAGGTAGCTGAGACCAAAGCCTTGATCGATGGTGCAGAGGAGAGGCTTCTGAATTTGTACTATAAAGATGAACAGTTTGAAAAAGCTGAAGAAATGGCAAAGAGCCTTCTCCAGCGAAATCCTATCAACCCAACTATCTGGCAAAAAGCCAATTTAATAGCTGCCAGGGTAAACTTCAAGCAAGAAGATTATGCAGAAGCTCTGCAATATTTGGATAGTTTGTCAAGAACCAGTTCAGAGAGAGGAGCAGAGGCCAAATATATGGTAGCTAAGATCTATTACCTACAAGGCAAATATGAAGAGAGTGACACAGTTGTTTATGCCCTAGTAGATCAAGTGCCGTCCTATCCTTATTGGATTGCCAAAGGGTTTATTCTATTGGCCGATAATTTTATTGCTAAAGGAGATCATTACAATGCCAGAATAACTTTCCAATCAGTGATCGATAATGCCGATGATAAAGAGTTGATCGACATTGCTAAGGAGAAGTTGAATATTCTAAATAAGAGTGAAGAGAAAGAGAAGGAAGAAGCAGAGAAACAGAAGGAGGCGAAACCTCTTGAGGTTGATCTCAGTGGAGAAGATCAAGAAATGAATGATGTTGAGGAAGTTCTTCCTGTTCAGCCGGAAGCAGCTTCAGATAGTTTGAAAATAGATACAGAGGAGGGTGAAGATGAAGAATAGGATACTGCTGCTAGCTTTTTCATTACCTTTTGTGGCTTTTGCCCAGAGGGAACTCCCTTCAGACACCTTTAAAGTAGTGAAGGACTATCAACCGGTTTTGATAGATGCTGAAAAGATCAGGCAAGAGGCCGTGATCGACGATACTTTAAAATTGGAAACAGAGCTTGAGTATAGATTGATCGACCGACAATTGGATGTTGAATACGTTCCGGATACGATCAAGGCGGCACGTATCAAAGGAGAACCTTTGATCAAGCTTTACAATGGATACGCAAGAGTAGGAGTGGGGAATGCTCTTCTTCCCTTTGCAGAAGTCTATTACAACAATTTGAGGTCGAGCAAGTATGCTGTAGGCGGTCATGTAAAGTACTTCAGTATGCCTGAAGTGAACAAGATGAAAGGCAGCGAGTTAACTCAAGCAAGTGCTCAAGTCTATGGGAAGAAGTTTTGGAAAAGCAATACCCTCACTACAGAGCTGGATTATTCTTTAAGGGACTTCAATTACTACGGCTACTATAACATCGATAGGATCACACAGAATGAACTGTCTAGTTCAGATCTTGCTCAGCAGTATAATAGAGTTCAGTTGAAGGCTGACCTGAGCAGCACCGTTCAAGACTCATTCAACTTGCGTCATCAGGTGAAATTGGATTACAATCTGATTACCAATGCTAACAATATGCAAGAGCATTATGTGAATGCATATACCAAGCTTAGTCAGTTTAGGAATTCAGAATTGTACAATCTTGAAGTGTCGGCAGATTACAACACTTATGATGATCTGAGAGACAATGGTATCTTTTCGATCAAGCCAAGTATAACTTCCTTTGCCAATAAATTTAGATTTAAGGTTGGATTAGGTATTTATATGAATGCTGATCAAATCCAGAATGCTTCCTTCCATTTCTATCCATCTGCTGAGATCAATTATAATATAGTTCAGGATGTATTCATTCCATATGCGGGAATAGACGGACAGATTAGAAGGAACAATTACTTTGGCTTCACAGAACAAAACCCTTTCCTTTCAGAGTATGTGAGCTTGGCTAACAGCAATGAGAGGTATAATGTATACTTGGGAATAAGAGGGTCTCTAACACCTCAGATCTCCTATAATTTGAATGGATCAAGAACTGATATTGAAGATGCTCCATTCTTCGTGCAGTTGCCCGATGCTGACCTTCTCGTCTCCCATCAATATTATGTGATCTACGACAATCTTGTTGAGAATTCATTAAAAGGAGAGCTGGGCTATCACCAAGAGAAGATCAATGTATACCTAAGGGCTAATTATATTCAATTTGAGACTGATGAGCTGGAGGAAGCTTATCACCGTCCGGAGCTTACTGCTAGCTTAAGTGGTGAGTACAATCTATACAATAAACTGATATTTGGTTTGGATCTCATTTACTGGAGTGAACAATATGCTCCTTCATTGGAGGTGGTGCCAAATACAGATCCTCTTCTGGCAAGTCAGAAGAATGTGAAATTAGACGCTATATTCGATCTAAATCTCTCTGTGGAATATAGATATACCAAGAGACTTTCTGCCTTTGTGAAGGTCAATAATATTCTCGGTTTGAACTACCAGAAATACAAGGATTATCCTGTCCAGGGCTTCAATGTTTGGGGCGGACTTACCTACTCTTTCTAAGTGGCTGTATAACAGTCGATTGTATGTTAATATTCTGTTAATAAAAGCCCTTTATTTAGAGCTGTTTTAAGGTGGTCTGGATAGGGGTTTAATTATCTTTGTTTACAAGCTAAATAATACGCTATTTATGAGTGATAAGAAGGAAGATAAGAAAGATTATTCAGCATCGAATATTCAGGTCCTAGAAGGACTAGAAGCCGTTAGAAAAAGACCTGCCATGTACATCGGCGATGTAGGGGTAAGAGGTTTGCACCATTTGGTATATGAAGTCGTTGATAACTCCATTGATGAAGCCTTAGCGGGCTATTGTGATGATATCACAGTAACCATCCATGAGGACAATTCGATCTCGGTCAAGGATAATGGTCGAGGTATTCCGGTGGAGATGCATGAGAAAGAAGGGAAATCAGCTCTTGAAGTAGTTATGACTGTCCTTCACGCCGGTGGTAAGTTCGATAAAGATACTTACAAGGTGTCCGGTGGATTGCACGGGGTAGGGGTAAGTTGTGTGAACGCACTTTCCACCAAATTGATAGCAAATGTTCATCGACAAGGAAAAGAGTATTCTCAAGAGTACTCAATAGGCGTTCCTCAGCACGAAGTGAAAGAACTTGGCACTACTGATTATAGAGGAACAATAGTTCAATTCTGGCCTGATGGAAGCATTTTCGATGCTACAGAGTACAATTACGATACGTTATCAACTAGGTTAAGAGAGTTGGCCTTTTTGAACAAAGGAATCAAATTGTCAATAACCGATCTCAGGAATCTAGATGATGAAGGAAATCCGGTCAGCGATGAATTTTACTCTGAAGAAGGATTGATGGAGTTCGTTTCTTTTTTGGATGAAACCAGAGAGCAATTGATCCCGGATGTGATCTATATGGACGGTGAGAAGAACGATGTTCCTGTAGAAGTAGCATTGACTTACAATACTTCCTATTCAGAGAACATCCATTCATATGTGAATAACATCAATACTCATGAAGGAGGAACGCATTTAGCCGGTTTTAGAAGAGGTTTGACACGTACTTTGAAAAAGTATGCTGATGAGTCGGGAATGCTGTCAAAGTTAAAATTTGACATCAATGGTGATGATTTTAGAGAAGGATTGACTGCGGTTGTTTCCGTAAAAGTTCAAGAGCCTCAGTTTGAAGGTCAGACCAAAACCAAGCTTGGAAACAAAGAAGTGATCGGTGCGGTGGATCAAGCGGTTGGAGAAATGCTGACCAATTATTTGGAGGAGCATCCAAAAGAAGCTAAGATCATCGTTCAAAAAGTGATCATTGCCGCTCAAGCCAGACATGCAGCCAGAAAGGCGCGTGAGATGGTGCAGAGGAAAAACGTGATGAGCGGTTCAGGATTGCCCGGTAAACTGGCCGATTGTTCAGAAAAAGATCCTGCTCAATGCGAGATCTATCTGGTGGAGGGTGATTCTGCAGGTGGTACTGCCAAGCAGGGAAGAGATCGAAAATTTCAGGCTATCATGCCATTGAGAGGTAAGATCCTGAACGTTGAGAAAGCCATGCAGCACAAGATCTTCGAGAATGAAGAGATCAAAAATATCTATACAGCCCTGGGAGTGAAATTAGGGACTGAAGAAGACAGTAAAGCTTTGGATACTGCTTCCTTGAGATATCACAAGGTGATCATCATGTGTGATGCCGATGTAGATGGTAGTCATATCGAAACCTTGATCCTCACCTTCTTCTTCAGGCATATGAAAGAATTGGTTGAGGGCGGAAATATCTATATTGCCACTCCACCATTGTACTTGGTGAAGAAGGGTTCTCAATCACAGTATTGCTGGTCTGATAAAGAAAGAGACCAGGCGATAGCAGAGATGAAAGGGAATGGGAAAGAATCAAGTGTTGGTGTTCAGCGATACAAAGGTCTCGGAGAGATGAACGCAGAACAATTATGGTCTACTACCATGGATCCGGAGCATCGTACACTTCGACAAGTAACCATTGAAAGTGCCGCTGAAGCTGATCGTATCTTCTCTATGCTCATGGGAGATGAAGTTCCACCAAGAAGGGAATTCATCGAGAAGAATGCGAAGTATGCGAATGTAGATGTTTAGGAGAGAAGCAAGAAGTAAGAAGCAAGAAAAAAGACTTGTTTCTGAGTAAAAGGTGCAGGATGAAAGTCCTGCATTTTTTATTGGATTAATTTTATTGTTAAGAGAAGTGATAAACTAAAAAAGGGCAGTCAACGACTGCCCTTTTTGCTTCTAATAAGTACTAACCAATTTACTATGAAGAAGAAGCTTTAAATTTCTTATTGCGTTTTCAAGAGTTTAAGGTTTCCTGCAAATCTTTTCTCTTGGCCATTTTCATTTCCGATCACAACGATCCAAACATATCTTCCTTCCGGCATCATCTGACCTGTGTTATTGAATTGTCCGTTCCAGCCTTCTGCGGTGCTAAAAGTTTGGTAGATCAGCTGTCCGCTTAAGCTGTGGATCTCCATCTTGAATCGATCGTTCCTGTCTTTAAAGGCAACCGGAATAAAATTGTCGTTATTGCCATTCTGATCAGGTGTAAATGCATTCGGAGCAAGTGGATCAAAGTCGTTCTGCACTGAAACCGGTTTCAAGGCTTTCACAATGCATCCATCTACCGTCTTCGCATTCAATTCGATGTAATAAACTCCTTGATCTTTAAAAGCATAGTTCAACTCTTTGCCTTTACCGATTGATCGATCATCCTCTCCATTCCACTCGAAGGATACGAATCCTTCTTCTTTGGCTTTAAATTCAACCTGAAGATCTGTATAAGGGTCTTCACTGTCAACATAAGTGAAATCAGCAGTGAGTTGATCTACATCAACGATCTCTACTCTCTTCTCCAAATTCTTCACCACTTCACCCTTTTCATTTTTAATCTTAGCAGTAAGGTAAGAAGCTGATTTTGCCGCTTCTTTCAATCCGGGGCTATTAGAGTCAACTTCCTTGATCCCGTCAAAGTTCCAGTGGATGATAAAGCCAGTCGGAAGTTCGTCTGCCTTTTCTAGCATCAAGAGATGGATCTGATCAGAGCAAACCTTGTTGGGTAAGTCTACTGTTAGGTTCTCTTTATTCTTCGCCGGAGCCACCTTTGTAGGTTTAGCTTTTTCAGTCGTTTCAGCTTTTGCAGAAGCCTTTTCTTTATGGGTGTTCTTAACCTCAGCTACAATTTTCTGCTCATTTTTATCAACTTCTTCGGCCTCTTCTGTCTTCTGAGAAGGAATTATTTCATCCTTTTCGGTTGGTTTCAATTCTGCTTGTTCAGCATTCTCTTCAGAAGCAATTGGTTGATTATTTTTTTCTATTGCTTCAGTTGGTTTTTCTTCAGCCTGCTCTACAAATTGAGTTTTCTCGATTGGCTGCTCAGCTTTATTCTCTTCTTGGTTTAAGTAATATACACTACCTACCAAGACCACTGCAACAGCGGCAATTCCAATAATACCTTTGGTTCCCAACCAAGAGCTATTGCCGCCTTTTGGCAAGCGATCTTGCAGGGCATCCCAGTCAGCAGAGTTGTATTCGAACTCAAGCTCATTAAGCTTGTCGCTGAACAGTTGCTCTTCCTTATTTAGCTGTTTGTCTTTCATTTTTTATTATTTGCAAGACCATCTCTTTCAGATTCTTTTTGGCTTTTGAAAGATTGGACTTAGAAGTACCTTCACTTATATTTAATTCAATAGCGATCTCTGCATGTGTGTATCCATCCAATACATACATATTGAATACGGAACGGTAAACAGGACTCAAGTCCTGAACACAGTCTAAAAGCTGATCGGCAGTAATATCTTCGAAGATCGACTCGTCAAAGTCGTTATCCGGAATATTCCCTGCTTCTACCATGCTTTCGCTCATCGCATATTTATTTTTATGCTTGCGATAATGATCAATAGCGTTATTGACCATGATCCTTCTGATCCAACCTTGCAAAGAACCTTTGAAATCGTATTTACCGATCTTCTCAAATACTTTAATGAATCCTTCTTGAAAAAGATCTTTCGCATCTTCTGATCTTGAAGCGTAGCGGTAGCAAACTGCCATCATCTGACTGTACATGGCTTTGTACAGCTGCTGTTGATAATATCTGTCGCCCCTTGCACACCCTTCAACAATCTCTTTAATACTGTCTCGATCAGATAGATTCATCAAAGATTTTCTGCATTAATGACGCTAATTTATGGAAAGGTTGCCTCCTTAAAGAAAAAATAGATGAACTAGCTAAATTATTGAGTGTTGAGGTTTTCAATTGATGGCAGCAATAACTAATTTAGCAGCCCTAATTTAAAATGTAAAGTTGATGAAAGTTACAGTTGTGGGTGCGGGAAATGTAGGGGCTACCTGTGCCAATGTAATTGCCCATAAAGAATTGGCCAATGAAGTAGTATTGGTTGATATTAAAGAAGGTCTTGCTGAAGGTAAGGCACTAGATATGTGGGAAACTTCCCCCATTAATCTTTACGATACCAGAATAACAGGTTCTACCAATGATTATTCTAAAACTGCCAATTCAGATGTAGTGGTAATTACTTCTGGTCTGCCAAGGAAACCTGGTATGAGTAGAGATGATTTGATCGCTACCAATGCAGGTATCGTGAAAATGGTGACTGAGAACATCATCAAGCATTCTCCGAACTCTAAGATCATTATCGTATCGAATCCTTTAGACGTAATGACCTATTGTGCTTACTTGACAGCAAAGGTTGATTCAAGCAGAGTGTTTGGTATGGCTGGTATCTTGGATACAGCTAGATACAGATCTTTTATTGCTGAAGAATTGAATACTTCTCCAAAGGATATTCAAGCTGTTTTAATGGGCGGACATGGTGATACCATGGTTCCACTTCCAAGATACACTACAGTTGCCGGAATTCCTGTAACTGAATTGATCGGAGAGAAAAGATTAGATGAGATCGTTGAAAGAACGAAGAAAGGTGGTGGCGAATTGGTTAACCTAATGGGTACTTCTGCTTGGTATGCTCCGGGAGCTGCCGCTGCTCAAATGGTTGAGGCCATCGTTAGAGACCAGAAAAGGATCTTCCCTGTTTGCGCCCTATTGAATGGCGAATACGGGATGAAAGATATCTATTTAGGTGTTCCTGTAATTCTAGGAAAAGATGGTATTGAAAAGATCATCGAACTGGAATTGAACGAAGATGAAAAAGCACTATTGAACGAATCTGCAAAGGCTGTTAGAGACGTGATGGATGTGCTGGATAATATGGATCTTAAATAAGATCAAGGTTTAATAAGTAGCTTGGCAGTATATCTTTGATTGCTGCCGGCTACTTCAACCAAATACATAGCAGGTTCTAATTGTTGGTTGATCTGATAGATCCTGTTGCTAATTCCCCTCTCTGTATAGACGATCCTTCCGCTTAGATCAAATAGTCTGAGGTCATAACTTCCTTCCAAATTTCTAGGAACGCTAATGTTCACCTGATCCTTTGCCGGGTTTGGATAGACGATCAATCCGTTCTCTACTGATTCAGCAGGGCCTGAAAGCTCTTCAATGCCGGTAGTCCCCGATCCCATCATGATCATAAATCCCCCTGCTTCATTTCCTACGGCAAGGTCTATATAACCGTCGCTGTTTAGGTCTGCACCGTTAATTGAGGCGTTGGCTCCATAGTTATTGCCTGTATAAATAGAATCAACTAAATGAAAGTTGCCGGAGAATATATTGCTGTCAATTCCATTATATAAGTAAAGATAGCCCATCCAAGACCCAATGATCATTTGCAGATTATTTGAGGAGTCTCTATATAAGTAAGGAGTTGCATTGGCATCCCCGTTATGGTGTCTGCTCAATCTCACATCTCCCCAGAATTTTTCCGAATAATCGATCACAGCGGTTGAGTTGACTTCATCATCAATACTGCTCCTTGTGAAAGGGTGTATTAAATCAATGTACTTTGAACCATTGTTGATAGCAGCGATAGTTTGCAGAACATCATTATCCGGATTCAATGCGTTGTTCACATCAATTTGTTGTCCTACTTGAAAAAAGGATAGATCTGGGTTGCCTCTCAGCTGATACCGAAGAATGCTATCGTACTGCCAAGTAATAGATTGAACTTCCAGATTAAAGATGGCTTCAGTTGAGCTGCCAAGATTCTTATGAAATTCTAACACACCCCAATTGTTTCCAATAACAAGATCCAACAAATTGTCTTGATCTATATCAAAGAGGAAAGGTGCTGCTCTATTGAATACATTCAATTCCTGGAACCCTGCATTTTTAAGTTGAAATGCAGCAGGGTTTCCAATGGAAGATGTATCTTCAAAATAGTGTATCCTGCCATCATCATCTCCTATTAGTAGGTCATCATCTCCATCTCCATCCAGGTCGCCCACGGTTGGAACCAAGAATCTTTGAGCACTATTGGAGGTGAGGTCTAGAGCCAATTGAGAGATGCCGGCAAAGTCTCTATCCACAAGATCATACTCCGGACTGTAAGCAGTGCCAATATTTTCAAATAGGGCCAGCTGTCCAACCATTAAGGTGCTGCTGCTGTCGTAATAGCCATCATTCCCCACCAAGATATCTTGCAGACCGTCATCATTGTAATCAAGGAAAATAGGGTAGGCTCCTCTACCTAGATCGATCACTTCATCTTGAAGGAAATCATCCTTCCTGAACTGAAAAGAACTTTGAGTTGTTCCGGTGTTCTCATAGAAATACATATTCTTATAGTACTTCCCTCTGGCTAAATAACCATTGCCATTTGTGCTAACCAGCATATCTACTTTCTGATCATTGTTGACGTCAAGGAATTGGGCAGCCGGAAACACATCCATCCTTACCGGAGTGCTGTATGATGGGAAGAGAGTGTCCATGGCATCAATATGAGAATTGATGTAGGGAAATACACTATCATTATTGTATAAGGCTGATAAAGTCGAGCTTCCAATATCCCCTAGAACAAGGTCGATACTACCTGAGTAATCAAGATCAAAAAGGGCAACGGAAGAACCTGCATGCTTTTGATTGCTCTTTGTTCCCGCTGTCCTAGGTGCATTTAGATTTCTCACAGAACCACCATCTGACTCTGGATTGGGAATGCTGTTTCCAAAGCGACAAGAATCTAGATAGATCGTAGAGTTGAATCCGGCTTCAGTAAAATCTCCCCAACATTCACTTCTTTCCTCAAACAACAATCCGCAGATCCCTGTTGAGTCAACACTTAAATTCTTGTGAAACTCCATTTGGGAGCCATTTTGGTCGAAGAAGATAAAATCAATATCACCATCATTGTTCATGTCAATGATTCCGGGAAGATTCGCTCCACCAGGGTTGATGTTTAGGTCGAAGTTGTTCCCGAAATAGCGAGACTTAACGCGATTTACATAAGTGAATGAAAGTCCGTTTGCTAAATTTCCGGTATTCTCATACACCCATACTGAAGCTCCTCTCACGCCAATGAATAGGTCCATTTCCCCATCGCAGTTATAGTCTCTGCTAATCATCCAATCCGGAATATAAGGGAAGTACTTTGCATATTCGGGTGCGTATTCATATGCGATCTGCCCTGCGCTACCTTTATTAATATAAGTGCTGATCCTACTGCCACTTCTGTCGAAAACCACCAGGTCCATCTTATTGTCGTAGTCAAGATCGATCTCATTGAATTGAGGAGAATTGAATCCACCTTGGAAGGGAGCAGAGAAGGAATTTCCATTCTCTTTTACAGGAATAGAATCGTTTCTCTTGTAATAGGGCTGAGAAAATGCAGCTGAAGTAATGAAGAGAGAAAGTAGTAGTTGTACGAACAGTTTCTTAGACATATGTAGCTTTTTAGATGGTTCTGCCACTCTTTCAAAGTTAAGCGTTTTTTGATGCATTTATATTGAGGGTATAGAATTGTTTATTCGCTGTGGAAATTCTATATTTGCAGGCTTCAAAAAATATGGAATTTTAAACGATAAAAATGCAGAATAAGGGATTAATATGGACTTTCATAGTCTTGTTGAGTTTGGCCTGCCTTTACCAACTATCTTTTACTTGGGTAGCCGACAGTGTAGAGCGTGACGCAGTAGCCTTTGGAAATGGTTCCAGTGAGTTGGAGGAGCGTTATCTTGACTCCATGGCTAGTGTAGAGGTTTATCCACTTTTTGGTTTCACCTATAATGAGGTTAGAAAAAATACGTTAAATCTTGGTCTTGACCTCAAAGGTGGTATGAACGTGACTCTTGAAGTTGCTGTTGCTGATGTGATCAGAGCCTTATCTTCTTACAGCACCGACGAAGATTTTGTGAAAGCCATTGACTTGGCAAAAGAAAAGCAAAAGCAAAGTCAAGAGAACTTTGTGAATCTCTTCCAGCAATCATGGACAGAAGTAGCAGGAGATAGAAAGCTAAGCAGTGTATTCTATACACTTGAGAACAAAGAAAAGATCGACCGAAATGCTTCTGATGAAGAAGTGATCGAGTTCATTAGATCTGAAACGGATGCTGCATTTGATAGAACATTTGAAGTACTTAGAACAAGGGTAAATCTTTTTGGAGTTGCTCAGCCTAACATTCAAAAGTTAGAGGCTAGCGATAGAATTCTGGTTGAACTTCCGGGAGTAAAGAACAAGGAGAGAGTTAGACAGTTGTTGCAGGGAACTGCAAAATTGGAATTCTGGGAAACTTATGAGAACGCTGAGGTTTATCCATATCTAGCACAAGCCAATGACAAGTTGAACTTGATCTTGAGCGGTGAAGAGGAAGAGGATACTACTGCAGTTGATGCAGCTTCAGATTCCACTGTTGTTGAAGAGTCTGCTACTGAAGATGAATTCAACCTTGCTGACCTTTCAGAGGATGCAGAAGGTTCTGATTCTACTTTGGCAGATACTGCTGATACAGAAAGCTCTTTGCTTGAGCAATTAGCTTCTGAAGAAGAAAGTGGTTCTGATTCAACAGATCTTGCCGATCAGTCTTTTGAGGACTTCGCAAAGGATAACCCACTTTTTGCAGTCTTAACTCCATCTATCTATCAGAACGAACAAGGAAATTACACACCCGGTGAAGGTCCTATCGTTGGTTTTGTGGCTATTAAAGACACAGCTAAGGTAAATGAGTACTTGAGAATGCCGGAGGTAAGAGAATTATTCCCGGTTGATCTAAGATTGTTGTGGACTGCTAAGCCTTATGATGATAACGAGCAATTCTTGCAGTTGATCGCAATTGAGGTGACTAGCAGAGATGGAAAAGCTCCTTTGGAAGGAGATGTGATCACAGATGCTTTCCAGGATTTTGGTCAGTTTGGAGGTCGTCCTGAGATCACGATGAAGATGAATGCTCTTGGAGCAAAGACATGGAAGAGGTTAACTGCTGACAATGTAGGACAAAGCATTGCTATTGTTCTAGATAATTATGTATACTCTTTTCCAAACGTAAATCAAGAAATTGCCGGAGGTATCTCTAGTATTGAGGGAGACTTTACAATAGAAGAGGCAAAGTTGATAGCGAATATTCTTAAGGCCGGTAAATTGCCTGCCCCTGCTAAGATCGTTGAAGAAGCAGTTGTTGGTCCTTCTCTTGGACAAGAGGCTATTTCTTCAGGATTGAACTCCTTCTTGATCGCCTTGGTGATCGTATTGATCTATATGATCTTCTATTATGGAAAAGCGGGGATTGCATCGGATATTGCCTTGTTGGCAAACTTGTTCTTTATCATGGGAGTGTTGGCATCCACGAATATTGCTTTAACTCTTCCGGGTATTGCGGGTATCGTTCTTACGATCGGTATTTCAGTTGATGCCAACGTTCTTATCTATGAAAGGATCAGGGAAGAATTAAGAGCAGGAAAAGGTGCTAGACTTGCAGTGGCTGATGGTTATAAGAATGCTTATTCATCTATTATTGATGCCAACGTAACTACCTTGCTTACCGGTATTATACTTTGGTTCTTTGGAACCGGTCCGGTTGAAGGATTTGCTAAGACCTTGGTTATTGGTATTCTCACTTCCTTGTTCTCTGCCATCTTCATTACAAGATTGATCTTCGCTTGGAGACTGGATAAAAAGATGAAGGTGACTGTTTCTACCAAATTGACAGAAGGGGCTTTCCAGAATACCAATATCGGATTTGTTAAGAGCAGAAAAATGTTCTATATCATTTCTTCTGTTATTATCCTCTTGGGTATTGGATCATTTGTAACCAGAGGCCTTTCTTATGGGGTTGACTTTACAGGAGGTAGAACTTATTTGGTGAGATTTGATAATACGGTATCTACCACTGAGGTTAGATCTTCATTGGCCGAATCATTCATTACTGCAGAAGGTGTGAATCTAGCTCCTGAGGTGAAGGTGTTCGGAGAAGATAACCAGGTGAAGGTGACTACCTCTTACATGATCGATAGTGACCTTGAAGATGCTGATCAGCAAGTTGAAGATAAGTTGAACAGTGGTTTGGAAAGCATGGGGATGGATTATCAGATCATGAGTTCTCAGAAGGTTGGACCTACCATTGCAGATGATATTAAGAAGTCGGCAGTGTGGGCTGTATTGTTCTCATTGGTGATCATCTTCCTATATATCTTATTTAGGTTTAGAAAGTGGCAGTATGGTCTGGGTGCTATCGCTGCGATCTTCCACGATGTATTGATCGTCTTGGCAGTATTCTCCATTGCCTATGGATTCTTGCCTTTCTCCTTGGATATAGACCAAGCCTTTATTGCCGCAATCCTAACAGTTGTTGGTTACTCGATCAACGATACTGTGGTTGTGTTCGATAGGATAAGGGAATACCTGAATTCCTACAAGAAGAGAGAAATGAAAGAGGTGATCAATGATGCATTGAACAGTACTTTAAGTAGAACGGTAAATACATCTTTAAGTACCTTCTTCGTATTGCTGATGATCTTTATCTTCGGTGGTGAAGTGATCAGAGGTTTTGCCTTTGCCTTATTGGTAGGTGTTGCTGTAGGAACTTATTCCTCTTTATGTGTGGCAACTCCAATTGTAGTTGACCTTACAAAGGGGAAGGAAAAACTAGAGAAGAAGAAAAAGTAATTCTCAAGAAATAAAATCTTTAAGCCCCGTCACTGATTCATATTTTAGCGACGGGGCTTTTGTTTAAATTTGGGTGCTAGTTATGGTGCTATTGTTTTTATCAACCGGTGAGTTATTCTTTGTAGGACTCGTGATCGTTATGCTCTTTGGGTCGAAAAAGATACCTGAGATCGCCAGAGGTCTTGGAAAGGGAATTCGAGAGTTCAAAAATGCCACCAGCGATATTCAGGAAGAGATCCGAAAAACAAGTACCGAGATCAAGGAGTCTACTGATCCGCTTGACCAAGTAAAAAATCCATCGACTTCTAGAACAGAAGAAAAAGCAAATCCAAAGAGTAAGTAGTGGATTATCTATTGCTGATAGGTGGTATCATTGCTCTTCTAATCGGAGGTGAAGCATTGGTTCGAGGAGCTGTTGGTATGGCCCTTCGTTTTAAAATATCCACTCTGGTCATTGGAATGACCATCGTTTCCTTTGGTACTTCAGCACCTGAATTACTGGTAAGTCTCAGTTCAGTCCTTGGGGGTTATGATGATGTTGGGGTAGGGGCTGTAGTAGGTTCTAATATTTCCAACCTGGGCCTTGTCCTCGGAATTACCGTCTTGATCTTCCCAATTGCAGTTTCAAAGAATACGATCAAGATCGACTGGCCACTGATGATGATAGCGTCTCTTCTCTTTTACTTCTTAGGAAGGGACGGGCTGATCTCTTTTTGGGAAGGTGTATTGTTTGTGGCAATTTTGATCTCCTTTTCAGTCTGGCTAGTGGTTCAGTCGAGAAAGGAGGGGAAGGCTCTTTATACAGAAGATGAATTGGAAAGCTTGGCGCATCATCGCCCACCTTTTAAGGATATAGCGTATATAGTGGGGGGAATGGTTGGTCTTTATTTTGGTGCCGAGTGGCTGATCGAAGGAGTTATCAATATAGCAAGGGTACACTATATTTCAGAAAAGTTCATCTCTGTTACGGCTGTTGCATTTGGCACCTCTGTTCCTGAACTAGTCACTTCTGCAGTAGCTGCATACAGAAAGGAAACTGATATTTCCATTGGAAATCTGATCGGGTCCAATGTCTTTAATATCTTGGCTATTCTAGGGATTACAGCTATGGCACAACCAATAAAGCTTTCAGAATCTATCAATCATTTCGATATCTATTTCATGCTGGCGATATCTCTGTTGGTTTTTCCTCTCATGTACTTTGGAAGAGAGATCAATAGAATAAAAGGAGTGGTGCTTCTTCTTTTTTACTTTACCTACATTTATTTCGCATTCATGGCGGAATTTTAGGGGGTGTCATCCTAAAAAATAACTTTTTTCAAAATAACCCCCTAATTTTTTAAGGGTGTTGATAAAAATTAACCTCTTTTTAATAATGGGATGTGCATTTTGAATTAAATTTGCCAAAATTTTAAAATCAACCCCATGTCAACACTTCGTTTTAAAGCTCTTGAGTCATCAATGAATCGCACACCAAGAGCAGTAGAGGCTCCATCTGAAAAGATCTCTGATTATTATGGTAAGAATGTCTTTGATAGAAAAGCAATGGCTGAGTATATGCCTAGCGATCTTTATAAAGAGGTTGTTAATGCTATTGATCAAGGAAATCGTGTTGAGCGAAAACTGATGAATCATGTAGCTTCTGCAATGAAAGCATGGGCAATTGAAAAGAAGGTAACTCACTATACACACTGGTTTCAACCTCTAACTGGAACAACTGCGGAAAAGCATGATGCTTTCTTTGAGCCTTTGAGCGATAATGATGTGATAGAAAGATTCGACGGAAGTCAGTTGGCACAGCAAGAGCCTGATGCATCTAGTCTTCCGAGTGGTGGAATCAGAAATACTTTTGAAGCAAGAGGATATACGGCATGGGATCCTAGTTCTCCAGCATTTGTGATAGGAAAGCTTTTGTGCATTCCAACAATTTATATCTCCTATACAGGTGAGGCCTTGGATTATAAAACTCCACTTTTGAAAGCACTCAGCGCTGTTGATCAAGCTGCTGTAGATGTTTGTCAGTATTTCGACAAGAAGGTGACAAAAGTGAATGCCACCCTCGGTTGGGAGCAGGAGTACTTCTTGGTCGACAAAGCACTTTATGCTGCAAGACCGGATCTTGCTTTGACCGGAAGAACTGTTTTTGGTCATAGTCCTGCCAAGGGACAAGAATTAAGCGATCACTATTTTGGATCCATTCCGGAAAGAGCTCATGCTTTTATGAATGAGTTAGAGATCGAGTGTATGAAATTGGGAATTCCTGTTAAGACAAGACATAACGAAGTAGCTCCAAACCAGTTTGAGTTCGCACCAATCTTTGAAGAGGCGAATCTTGCAGTGGATCACAACCAGTTGTTCATGGATATCATGGATAAGGTTTCTAAAAAGCACAATTTCGAAGTGTTGTTGCATGAGAAGCCATTTGCCAATGTAAATGGATCAGGAAAGCACAACAACTGGTCTTTGTCAACTAATACAGGTGTTAATCTGTTGAGTCCGGGTAAGAATCCAAAATCAAATCTTCGTTTCCTTACTTTCTTGGTCAATACCATAAAAGCGGTATACGACTATGAGAAATTAGTGAGAGCAAGTTTTGCTACAGCGGGGAATGAGCACAGACTAGGAGCCAATGAAGCACCTCCGGCAATAATCTCTGTTTTTATAGGTAGAGAGTTGACCAAAATGCTCGACACTTTAGTATCAAAAGTGAAAGATGATAAGGCCCTTACGCCTGAGGAGAAGACCCAATTGAAAATGAATATTGGTAAGATCCCGGAGATCTTATTAGATAACACAGATAGAAATAGAACTTCTCCTTTTGCCTTTACGGGAAATAAGTTTGAATTGAGGGCTGTTGGTTCCTCAGCAAACTGCTCTTCTGCCATGACCATCTTGAATGCAATTGTCGCGAAGCAGTTGAAGAAGTTCAAGCAAGATGTAGATAAGCTGATCAATGCAGGAACGAAGAAAGATGACGCAATCCTAAGGGTGTTGAAGAAATACACGACAGCTTCTAAGAACATCAGATTTGAGGGAAACGGTTACGGAGAGGAATGGGTGAAAGAAGCCGCAAAAAGAGGCTTGTCAAATATGAGAACTACCCCTGAGGCTCTTCATGAATTAGGTTCTAAGCAAACGGTGGAACTGTTTGAGAGTCTAAATATCATGACCGAAAGAGAAACCTTAGCAAGACAAGAGATCGCTTTTGATCTCTATGCTAACTTGATCAGAATTGAAGCTAGAATTCTTGGTGATCTGGCAGAAAATCACATTTTACCTTGTGTTTTCAAATACCAGAATGAATTGATCAAGAACGTTCAAGGGCTGAAAGAGATCTTGACTGCGGCAGAATTTAAAGACGCTGCCTCAGTGCAACTTACCATTGTAAAGGACATCTCAAAGCATGCAAAAGTTGTTAGGGAAACTGTGCATGTAATGATCGAAGAAAGAAAGAGGATCAACAAGCTGGAAAGTGCCCAAGAAAAAGCCACTGAATACTGCAATACCATCAAGCCAATGTTCGATAAGATCAGATATAGCGTTGATAAATTGGAGTTGCTGGTTGATGATGAAGTTTGGCCTTTACCTAAGTACAGAGAATTATTGTTTACACACTAATTTGCTTGGCTCTCAGTTATATGACTGTTAAATATTGAATTTTTATTAAATGTCGGTTAATTCTGCTACATTTAAGAAGCAAAAATTTGTTTATTTTAGCAGCCATTGAAAAATACCAAACGCCAATGAAATTATCCAGAGTTCTTGGATTCTCTTTACTAACTCTGCTATTTTCCTTCCAGCTTTCTGCTCAGAAAAGTTACCTTGAAGATGCGGATCGTGCGCTCTATGAGGAGGAAAAATATTTTGAGGCCATAGAGATGTATAAGAAAGCCTATGTGAAGGAGAAAGGTCGTGATGTGAAAGCTGAGATCATCTTCAAGATTGCCGAATCTTATAGATTGAGTGATCAAACTGAACAGGCCCAAGTGTGGTACGATAAGTCGATCATCGCTCAGTATGCGGACCCTATTGCCAGACTTAGGTTAGCTGAAATGAAGATGCAGAATGGCAAGTACGATGAGGCCTTGGTTGAATTTCAAAAGTATGCTGCTGAAAGACCTGAAGACCCGAGAGGAAAGAACGGTATTGAAGGAGCGAAGAAAGCTCAAGAATGGGAAGATAACCCCGATACTTATGTGGTTGAGCCTGTTGTCTTGATCAACTCTGAATTTTATGATTACGCACCAACATTTGCCGACAAGAAGAATGAGGAAATGATCTTCACTTCTACTAGAGAAGGTTCTGTTGGAAATGAGACATCTGAAGTAACAGGTGATAACTTTTCTGACCTATACTTTTCTCAAAGAGATAGAAAAGGAAAGTGGAGCGAGCCAGTTCTTGTTGAGGGCGAAGGAGTAAATACTGAATTCAGTGAAGGTGCTGCAGTCTTGAACAGCAGGAGAAATATCATGTATTTCACTCGTTGCAAGGTTGAAAAGAACGGATATGTTGGTTGCCAATTGATCTCAGCTAAGAAAATGGGAAATAAGTTCGGCCAGGCTGAACCGATTCCAATCTCTAATGATAGTGCTGTAATTGGTCATCCCGCAATTACTCCTGACGACAAGATCATCATTTTTGCTTCTGATCTAGAAGGTGGAATGGGTGGAAAGGACCTATGGTATATTAAAGAAGAGGGAAGAGGACAATGGTCTTCTCCTATCAACTTGGGTCCGGATATTAATACGGAAGGAAATGAGATGTTCCCTTATGTGAGAGACAATGGTGATCTGTATTTCTCTTCTGACGGACATATGGGAATGGGTGGATTGGATATCTATCATGCAAAGAAGCAAGGAGAAGGACAATGGGGAAAGGTCGAAAATCTAAAAGCTCCGATCAACTCATACTCCAATGACTTTTCTATCATCTTTGATGGAGACCACGATCGTGGTTATATCACTTCAAGCAGACCGGGTGGAAGAGGTAAGGATGATATTTGGCAATTCTCAAGACCTCCAGTGCTATTTGTGCTAAAGGTTGAAGTTAGGGATTCTGAAACTGGTGAGATCTTACCGGCATCAAACGTAAAGTTGATCGGTACTGATGGAACTAGCGCTGAAAAAGAGACCCAGTCTAACGGTCAAACAGAGTTTGCCGATAATGGAGGAGAGTCTTACATCAATCCTAATACTTCTTACTCAATTACTGTTAGTAAGCCGGGATATTTGAACGCTAAGGGAAAAGAAACTACAGTTGGACTTGAAGAGTCTAAGATCTTCGCTCACTTATATGAGTTGATCCCGATCAAAGAAGAAGGTATCAAGCTTCCGGAGATCTTGTATGAATTTGACAAAACTACTTTGACAGATCAAGCGAAGGATTCTTTGGATTATCTGTATGATATCCTTGTAAACAACCCACAGATCGTTATTGAGCTAAGAGCGAATACAGACTCCAGAGGTAGCGATAAGTATAACTTGAAGTTATCTCAGGGTCGTGCAGAATCTGTTGTAAAGTACCTCTCATCTCTTGGTATTGCATCTGAAAGAATGGTGCCTAAGGGATATGGTGAAACCAATCTATTGATATCTGATGCAGAGATCAATAAGATGGCTACAGAAGAAGAAAGAGAAGCTGCTCACCAGTTGAACAGACGAACCGACTTTATCGTCCTGAGGGATGATTATGTTCCGCAAGATCAAGGTGATGGCGGAGCAACCGATAGCGGAGAAGAGTAGATGAAATTGAATATAATTGAACATCCTTTATCCTAGATAGAGGATGTTTTTTTATTTTACAAGCTGTAATGGATCAGAAAGAAAGATATAATCAAAGAGGTGTCTCAGCTGATAAGGAAGACGTTCACAAGGCCATCGAAAAGATCGACAAAGGATTATTCCCTAAGGCTTTCTGCAAGATCGTACCGGATCACCTAAGCAATAGTGAAGAACATTGCATCGTCATGCATGCAGACGGTGCAGGAACCAAATCTTCCTTGGCCTATATGTATTGGAAAGAGACAGGCGACCTTTCTGTTTGGAAAGGAATAGCCATGGATGCTCTGGCTATGAATATTGATGACTTGCTTTGTGTAGGCTGTACTTCTAATATTCTCCTTTCATCTACCATAGGTAGAAATAAGAATTTGATTCCCGGAGAAGTAATATCTGCTATTATTAATGGCACTGAGGAGATCTTGGAAGAATTAAGATCCTATGGAATTGAGATATATAGCACCGGCGGAGAAACAGCTGATGTTGGCGACTTGGTGAGAACCATCATTGTTGATTCAACCGTCACTGCAAGAATGAAGAGGACGGATGTTATCTCCAATGACAGAATTAAAGCCGGAGATGTGATCGTTGGATTGGCTTCTTATGGTCAGGCCGACTATGAGCATGAGTACAATGGTGGCATGGGAAGTAACGGACTCACTTCTGCCCGTCATGATGTATTCCATAAATATTTGATGGAGAAGTTTCCCGAATCATTTGATCCTGCTACTCCAAAGGAGCTTGTGTATTCCGGGACTAAAAAGTTGACAGAGGAGTTGTATGGTGTTCCTGTAGATATTGGAAAGCTTGTCTTGTCTCCAACCAGAACCTATGCGCCTATTATAAAGAAAATGCTGGAGCAGCATAGATCTGAGATCCATGGTATGGTCCATTGCAGCGGAGGAGCTCAAACCAAGGTGCTGCACTTCATTGATGATCTTCATGTGATCAAAGACAACTTATTTGAAGTACCTCCTCTTTTTAAATTGATCCAGAATGAAAGCAAGACAGATTGGAGAGAGATGTATAAGGTTTTCAATATGGGTCACAGAATGGAATTGTATACATCAAAAGAGACAGCTGAAAGTTTGATCGAAATATCTGAATCCTTTGGCGTTGATGCACAGATCGTTGGTAGGGTTGAAGCCAATGAAGGAAAGAAGGTGACGATCAGGTCAGAGCATGGTGAATTTGAGTATTCTTAAGTAGAACAAGGAGAAAAGAACGAAGAGAAAAGACGAATAAAGGGATTTCTTTACTCTTTCATCTGAACAAATGAGCAGTTTAATAGAGAAATTATCTTCCATCAAAGAAAGGTGGAACGAGGTAGGTCAGCTGATCACCGATCCGGATATCATTGCCGATATGGGTCGTTATGTAAAGTTGAATAAGGAATACAGCGATCTTAAGGTCATAGTAGATGCCTACGATGATTATAAGAATGTCCTGGACAATATCAGTTCTTCCAAGGAGATCCTCTCCAATGAAAAGGATGAGGAATTCAGAGAAATGGCTAAAGCTGAATTAGCTGAGCTTGAATCAAGAAGGGATGATTTGGAAGAAGAGATAAAGATCATGCTGGTTCCAAAAGATCCTGACGACGATAAGAATGTGATCATCGAGATCAGAGCAGGAACAGGTGGAGATGAGGCTAGTATTTTTGCGGGCGATCTTTACAGGATGTACACCAAGTTCATTGAGAGCAAGGGGTGGAAGCACGAATTGACAACGATGAATGAAGGTACTGCCGGTGGCTTTAAAGAGATCAGCTTTGAGGTAAGCGGAGATAATGTCTATGGTACCATGAAGTTTGAGTCAGGTGTGCATAGGGTGCAAAGAGTGCCCCAAACCGAAACACAAGGAAGGGTGCATACTTCTGCAGCTTCAGTTGCGGTTCTTCCCGAAGCGGATGAAGTAGATGTAAAGATCAATCCAGCAGATATCAAGAAAGACACTTATAGAGCTTCCGGGGCAGGTGGACAGCACGTTAACAAAACTGAATCAGCAGTTCGTTTAACACACATACCAACTAATACAGTTGTGGAATGTCAGGACGGTCGTTCCCAGTTAAAGAACTATGAGAAAGCGATGAAGGTTTTGAGATCAAAGATCTATGAAGCCGAAGTAGAGAGAAGAGAGAAGGAGATAGCAGCCGACAGAAAGTCGCAAGTTTCTACAGGAGACAGATCTGCAAAGATTCGAACCTATAATTATCCCCAAGGAAGAGTTACTGATCATCGGATCAATCTTACCCTGTACAATTTAGACGGGGTAATGAACGGTGAAATTGGAGAAGTAATAGAAGCATTAAGAGTTGCTGAAAATGCCGAGAAGTTGCAGGCAGGCCTAGAGGAAGACAATATTCAGAACTAATGAATAAAGATAAGCTCATATCGGAGATCAGAAGAAAGGGTTCCTTTTTATGCGTTGGCTTAGATACTGATCCTAAGAAGATCCCTTCTCACCTTCTGAGAGAGAAGGATCCGGTCTTTACTTTTAATAAGGCAATCATTGATGCAACTGCAGATCATTGTGTTGCCTATAAACCCAATCTGGCCTTTTATGAAGCATTGGGTCCTGCAGGCTTGGAAAGCCTAGAGAAGACAATGGAATATATTCCAGCAGATTTCTTTACCATCGCCGATGCAAAGAGAGGAGATATTGGCAATACCGCCGCTAGCTATGCAAAAACGTTTTTCGAAACCTTCAATTTTGATTCTGTTACGGTAGCTCCCTATATGGGTAGAGACTCTGTAGACCCATTTCTTAACTATGAGGGTAAATGGGCCATTCTTCTGGCTTTAACCTCAAATAAGAGCTCTGCTGACTTTCAAATGAAAAAGTTGGAAAACGGGAGATACCTTTATGAGGAAGTTATCCAAGAATCCAAAGAATGGGGAAGTGATAGTGATCTAATGTATGTGGTTGGAGCCACAAAAGCCGATCTACTTCTTTCAATCAGGAAGTTCATTCCCAATCATTTCTTATTGGTGCCGGGTGTGGGAGCACAAGGCGGTAGCCTGTCAGAGGTTGCTCAGTATGGTATGAATAAAGATGTCGGATTGCTAGTGAACTCTTCAAGAGGGATCTTATATGCTTCTAATGGAGATGATTTCGCTGAAGCAGCTAAGAGAGAAGCGAAGAAGCTTCATACAGAAATGAAAGAGCTTCTTAGCAAGGTATAAGCTATTCTTTTTCATGTTCATTTTTTGTCTTGACACAAAAAAGAACCAAAAAAAGTCAAGATTCTGTGATGCTTCTTCCCTCCCTGCTTTTTTTAACGCCCTTCGCGTTGCGATCGCTCAGGGCTAAAAAAGCATTCCCTCCTGCGCCGGCTCGCCACAGAATCTGGCTCACGCTCATAATCCTGCTTTGCAGGATAAAGTTGGCTTCACAGGACAATTCTTCTTGGAACGAAATGAAAGCTTAGTTAAGAGAAAAGCTCCAAGGTATCCTTGGAGATCATTCGGCCTAACTTGGCTTTCATAAGCGGAGAGGAGAATTTTCTGTGTGCCTGTGCTTTCTTTTGGTTCGTTTTCTTTTCACATAAAAGAAAATGAACAATGGTATAATGAAAGATCAATGATCAATGAATGTAATCGGTGGATTAGAAACCCGCCGGCAGCTTTTTGTTTCTTTTTGGCTGACCAAAAAGAAATTAAAGAGAATCAAACAAAAGAAAATGAACAGAAGTATAGTAATTTGACAGAAAAGAACTATCTTAATTAAATGATAAAAGAGGAGTTACTTCACTACCTCTGGCAGCATCAATTCTTTAATAAAAACGATCTCTTCACTCAAACCGGTGAGAAGATAGAAATAGTTCACCCTGGATCGCTTAATAAACATTCAGGACCTGACTTCTTTAATGCCCAGGTCCGACTTGACAACCTTCTCTGGGTTGGGAATGTTGAGATCCATTGTAATTCATCCGATTGGTATAAGCATCAACATCAAGATGACAAAGCCTATACTAAACTTATCCTCCATGTAGTTTGGAAGCACGATCGGGAGGTGTATCGATCTGATGGAAGCCTGCTTCCTGTTTTGGTGCTGAATGGAAGGGTGAAGAAGAAATTGATCGATCAATATGATCAGATGCTTTCATCAATGTCATGGGTTCCTTGTGCAAATCTGTTAGATTCTGTTCCGTCAATTTATATTGAGCAAATGCTGAATAGAATGGCGATTGAAAGACTTGAGAGGAAAGCTGATCGGATCCAACAATTGCTGAAGCTCCATAAGAACGATTGGGAGTCAGTTTTTTACCAACTTCTTGCTAGGGCATTTGGGTTCAAGGTAAATGCTTTGCCATTTGAATTGCTGGCTGTCCATACACCCTTTAAGTTGGTAAGGAAATGCAATCACAGCAAGATCAAGCTTTCAGCCTTGTTATTCGGACAAGCAGGTTTCTTAGAATCACAGTCTCTTGATGAATACCATGAAAAACTTAAGGGTGAATACCAATTCTTAAAAAGGTTGTTTCATTTAAAACCAATGGATGCTTCCCTTTGGAAGTTTTTGCGAATGCGACCATCCAACTTTCCAACTAGACGCATTGCTCAGTTCATTGAACTGTATTTTCAGCAATCTAAATTATTTGCCCAAGTTCAAAGGAGTTCCTCTATTCTAGACCTGAAGGATCTCTTTGAAATTGAGCTAGATCAATATTGGTTCAAGCATTATCATTTTGGGAAGCAGCTAAGGAAGGGGGAGGTCAAAAAGCTAGGTTCGATATCTAAGGAAATATTGATCATCAATGTGATCGTTCCTATGCTATTCTGTTGGCAAAAGGTGCATGCCAAGTCGGAGCCGGAAGAGGTATTGAGGATTTTGGAGCAATTAGCAGCTGAAAATAATTCTATCATTAGAGGATGGAGGTCAGTAGGACTAAAGATCGAAAATGCCTTTGATTCTCAAGCTGCATTAGAGCTAAAGCAGGCTTTCTGCATGAGTAAGAAGTGTTTGCAGTGCACTATTGGATCTAAACTTTTAAGATAGACCCCCTTCTTAAAAATGAGTTTGTATGTTTTACTTCTGACGGAGAAATGAAAATTTCATTAATTTGCATTACTCAATTAAAAAACCGAATGATGATCGAAAAGATACAGGCCTTCTTTGAGCGACAAGCATTTGGGGTTTGCGCTTGGTGGGGCGAAAAGCTTGGACTTAAATCAAGCAGAATAAGGATGTTTTTCATTTACCTTTCCTTTTTAACTCTGGGATCTCCCTTGATCATCTATTTGATCATGGCCTTCATTCTAGAACATAAGTATTGGTTCAAGTTAAAAAGAAAAAGCACCGTCTGGGACATATAGAACATGGCAATCTACGGCTTTGGCCATCTAACTAGGCTTAAGTTAGCCTTACTTGTGCTCTTACTTATTGTGGTAGCAGGAACATTGGGCTTCATGCTTATTGAAGATTATAGTTTCAATGAAGCATTCTACATGACCATCATCACAATTTCAACTGTTGGTTTTCAAGAAATTCGTCCTCTTTCCATTTACGGACGCTACTTTACGGCGGCATTGATCGTCTTCAGTTTTGGTACATTTGCTTATAGTCTGAGTGCGGTCTATACCTATCTGATCAGCGGGGAATTAAAAAGATATTTTTTAGAAGTTAGAAAGCAAAAACAGATTCATAGTATGAAGAATCATATCATTATTTGTGGTTTTGGCCGGAATGGGAAACAAGTAGCCGCTGACCTGGAAAGAATGAACCAGGAATATGTAGTCATTGAAAAAGATGAAGAATCGTTTGAAGAAACAGCCGGAAGGATCAAGCATTCAATTGTTGGTGATGCCACACTTGATCATGTACTTCTTGATGCAGGTATTGAAAGAGCCTCAGCGCTGATCACTACGCTTCCTGAAGATGCAGATAATGTTTTTGTCGTGCTTACCGCCAGAGAGATCAATCCAAATCTGAATATTATTAGTCGAGCTTCTGTAGACAGCTCTGATCCAAAGCTGAGAAGGGCCGGTGCAAACAATGTGGTGATGCCGGATAAGGTTGGGGGGACTCATATGGCTACATTGGTCATGAAACCGGATATCGTTGAATTCTACAATTTGGTGACCAGTCAGGACAATGACATTACCTTAGAGGAGATTACCTATGAAAGTCTGCCCGAGGAGTTCAAGAACCATTCTATCAGTGATCTTGAGATCAGGAAAAGATGCGGAGCCAACATTATTGGTCTTAAAACAAATTCAGGAACTTACGTTTTGAACCCCTCACCAACAGAAAAGATTACTGAAGGAAGTAAGCTTTTTGTTTTGGGCATGAGTGAACAGATCGAACTATTGAAGCAGTGGAAGTGAAAAAGATCCTTCTCACAGGCAGTAATGGACTGCTAGGTCAAAAGATAGTTCATCTCATCTGCTCCAAGTATGCTGATCGATATGAATTACTGGCTACTTCCAAGGGAGAGAACAGGATCAGTAGGAAGGAGGGCTACCGTTTTCTGAGCATGGATATTTCCAATCCGAAGGACGTAGCTAAGGTCTTCGAAGAGTTTCAACCTGATTATCTCCTCAATACAGCAGCAATGACTAATGTAGATGCTTGTGAAAGTGATAAGGAAGGGTGCCGTTCTGCGAATATAGAGGCCGTTAAGCTATTAGGCGAACAAGCAGAAAAGTTTAAAACTCATTTTATCCACCTTTCCACCGACTTTATTTTTGATGGGGAAGATGGTCCCTACCGTGAAACAGATGCACCCAATCCCTTGAGTTATTATGGTTGGTCAAAGTTGGAAGGGGAAAAGCTAGTTGAATCCTTGAATACTAAATGGGCAATAGCAAGAACCATTATAGTATATGGGATAGCAGAAAAGATGAGTCGCTCAAATATTGTGCTCTGGGCTAAATCTGCATTAGAAGGGGGGCAAGAGCTGAACATTGTTAATGATCAGTTCAGATCTCCAACCCTTGCAGAGGATCTGGCAGAAGGCTGCATGCAGATCATTGAAAAGGATGCTGAAGGAGTTTTTCACCTAAGTGGAAAAGATCTGATGAGCATAGTTGATCTGGTGAGAAGAGTGGCCAAATATTTCAATTTGGATGACTCTACCATAAATGAGATCTCATCTTCTAGTTTGAATCAGGCTGCAAAACGGCCACCTAAAACAGGATTCATCTTGGATAAGGCGGAGAGAGAATTAGACTATTCTCCTAATTCATTTGAAGAAGGATTAAAGATATTGGAAGAGCAGTTGCAACAATCTTAACAGATGACTTGTCTAATACACTGAGAGCCTCTACGAGTCCATTAAATCGGTTATATTTGTTGGTTTTCAGAAGAAGATAGAACCATGATTATTAAGAACTTCATATTTAGTCTACTATTTCTAATAAGCTTAACTGCAGTTTCTAAAAACTTCGAGGCTGTTATAAAGACCGAGAATCCCAGTGGGGAGATCAATGATGGAATAGCTTATGTAGAAACAGAAGGCGGTACTCAACCCTTCACTTATAAATGGTCGATCCAGTCAACTCCTTTGGAAGAATCCAGTTGTCCCGGCATATCCGAAGGTGTGAAGTTCAGCGTATTGGTTACTGATGCAGATGGTGATGAGCAATTGTTGCAAGGAACAGTGCCGGTAAACTCCATTGAGGAGGCCATAAATTCTAGTTTCAAGCCGATAGTGAATGGAATGACCAGCTTGCTTTTTTGGGATCCATTCTCCTACATAGGAATGTATGATCCGGTAGTATATGCTGATAAGAAAAACATCAAGGCACCGGGTTGGAATGAGAACAGATTTACCACCATTGAGCTTAAGGAGTGGAAGAAGAATGAGGGAGAGAAAGTTAAAGAAGGTGATCTGATCGCCATTGTTACGCAGGATGGTCAGTTTGATGTTGAGGTTTTTGCTTCCGCAGATGGAACACTTCAACAACTCAGCAAGACCGGATCTGTGATCTATGATGCGAACAATATCAATGACGTTATTGAAGTAGGAGCTGAGAATCTTGCAGCCATTCAGTATGATCAACCAAAGCCTTTGCTTCACCCGAATGGTGATGTTCAGAAAAAGGGCATTCCCTTTATTGTTGTTTGGTTGGTATTGGGAGCCATCTTTTTCACAATAAAAATGCGCTTCATCAATTTCAAAGGGGTGAAGCATGCCATAGATCTGGTAAGAGGCAAGTACAGCGACCCAAATCATAAAGAGGTAGGAGAAGTGTCGCACTTTCAGGCCCTTACCACAGCACTTTCAGCTACTGTTGGTCTGGGTAATATTGCAGGAGTTGCAGTTGCGATCACCTTAGGTGGACCGGGAGCAACTTTTTGGATGATCATTGCCGGACTGATCGGCATGGCCAGTAAGTTCACTGAATGTACACTAGGGGTAAAATATAGGAAGGTGAACGAGAAAGGTGAGATCTCCGGAGGACCTATGTATTATTTGACAGAAGGACTGAAGAAAAGAAATATGGGAAAGTTTGGAAAAGTCCTCGCATTCCTTTTCGCAATTCTCTGTATTGGAGGTTCATTTGGTGGAGGAAATATGTTCCAGGCCAATCAGGCATTTGCTCAACTCTCAGGAGAATTTCCAGCCATCTCTAATATGGGAGTTTGGTTCGGGATAGTCTTAGCATTGCTAGTTGGTATTGTGATCATCGGAGGAATTAAAAGCATTGCTAAGGTTACTGATAAGATCGTTCCATTCATGGCGGGCTTGTATATCCTCTTTTCATTGATCATCATTGGTATGAATTTCGGAAATGTTGGGGATGTTTTTATTGAGATCTATGAGGGAGCATTTAATTCTCCTGCCATTAAAGGAGGAGTAATTGGAGTGTTGATCGTTGGATTTCAAAGAGCGGCCTTTAGTAACGAAGCAGGAGTTGGATCCGCTTCCATTGCGCACTCGGCATCTAAAACAGATGAGCCTGTGAGTGAAGGAACAGTTGCCTTGCTAGAACCATTTGTAGATACTGTAGTGGTTTGTACGATGACCGCTTTAGTATTGATCTTTACCGGATTTGCGGATGGAACTTCAGGACTTGCAGGTTCTGAATTAACATCAGCGGCATTCTCTTCTGTCTTCCCATGGTTCTCCTTAGTTCTTGTTGTGGCTATCTTTTTATTTGCATTTTCAACCATGATCTCCTGGTCTTATTATGGACTAAAAGCATGGACTTATTTATTTGGAAATTCGAAGATGGCCGATTATTCTTACAAGCTAATATTTCTTATATTTATAGTAATAGGCTCTTCTGTAGGACTAGGAGCCGTACTGGACTTCTCAGACTTGATGATCTTGGGAATGGCTTTTCCAAATATCATGGGATTGATCATCCTTTCATCAGAAGTGAGGTCGGATATGTTCTCTTATTTCAAGAGAGTTAAAAGTGGAGAAATAAAGAAATTCAAGTGATGGTGAGCAGACTTAGATTTTTTTCATTTGCCTTGGTAATTCTTATCCTATCATCTTGCAAGGAAGAAACCAGGGTAAATCATGTGGAAGGTTTTCTCTATTACTCTTGCGGGGAACCGCTATCTGATGCTGAGGTTGCCTTTAAAGCGAATTCAGGGAGTTCATTTACTGAACCTCTGATCCTTGCAACTGATGTGACGGAGCCAAATGGCTACTTCAATTTTACCTATGAGTTAGAAGAGGACAAGAAAGGTAATGCAGATCTAATTTTGGTTGAAAGCACAGGATACACTACCCTAATTGAAGCTCTAGCTATTAATGAGGATCATGTGCTAGACGCATATGTGAACAACGAAACATCTGTTACTTTCACTTATACAGGCGCCAAACCATTGACAGCCAATGACACCCTATACTACGGTATTCAAGGAGGGGTTGAGTCTTATAAAGTACAGGCAGACACCGGATACTCAAACGTTGTAAAGACAAAACTCCCAAGTACTCTTAACCCCAAGAAATGGGTGGCTTTTTATTTTGGAGTTGGACTTGCAGAATTTAATTTATCCAAAGAAGCACTTAGTATAGAAGACTCTACTTATAACCATAGATGGATGCAGGTATCCGGCTGCGGCGACTCTAAGAGCATCAACCTTTGGGTTCAATAGTCATGGGTTATGAAAACGGCCCTAAGAGAATATCTATATTTTAGTAGATCTCAAAGAAGGGCAATTCTTGCTATATTTTCACTCATACTGATAACAGCATCTTTTCAATTTATATTAAAGGAAAGATCTCCGGAGGAGATTCAATATCAGTTGGCTCTTATTGAAAAAGAAGAGCAGAATATTGGTGAGGAACAATTAGCTAGAGAGTATAAGGAGGAAGTAAAGCTCTTCAATTTTGATCCTAATTCTCTAGATTTAGAAGGTTGGGTAGATCTGGGTCTCTCGGCAAAGCAAGCTCAGTCAATTCTGAATTACAGAGAAAAGGGAGGAAGGTTCAACGTAAAGAAAGACCTTGCTAAGATGTATACCATTTCCCAAGAAAAGTTTGTAGAACTACAGCCATATATTCTACTTCCCGATACAATTGCCAAGGAAAGGCTGTGGAGAAATGAGCCAGTGACCGAAGCTGATAATGCTGAACCACTCTTGATTGAGCTAAATGGTGCAGATAGCATTAGTTTGATAAGACTTTCGGGTATAGGACCAACCTACTCCTCTAGGATCATCAAGTACAGGGACCTTCTTGGAGGATTTTATTCCCTTGATCAACTTCATGAAGTTTGGGGATTAAAAGATAGCACCATAGAAAAGATCAAACCCAATTTAAAAATAGCTCATGCTTCTTGGCAAATGATAAATATTAATTCAGCTAGTATAAAGGAATTGTCAGCTCATCCATACATCGATTGGAAAATAGCGAAGGCGATTGTGAATTATAGAAGTCAGCATGGTAAATTCACAGAATTAAAGAATCTAAAAGCCCTTTATGTGCTAGATGATAGTCTTATTCACCATTTTTCACCCTATTTGGATTTTTCAGACCTGAAAGAGAAATGAGAATTTACTTGTTTCTTGAATTATATTCTTCTAGCATAAGAAGGTACTCTTTCCTGATCTTCGAATTCCTTTCCCTCTTCCACTTTTGATAAAGCTCCTTATCGTCGATAATTAGCTTCAGAACAGATGATTCATTAATAGAGGATGTATAACTATCTCTTAAAGGTTTTGGCTTAGAATCATCCTTAATGGCATATTCATTAATTAATAAATCTCTCGATGGGGCATTGTATGCAAGAGCTCTATAAACTTTTATTTTTCCGTCTATGATCTTTCTAAAGAAATCAGCTTTGACCATTATGGATTGATTGGCAAGATCCTTCCTTCTTAGTGTTACATTTTTTCTGACAATGAAACTATCCTTCTCTATAACAAGAGATTTTATTTCTGATGCTTCGATCTTTCTTTTCTTTTCATCACCCTCTTTGATTGTGATGTATGAAGGAGTTAACATATCTAAGCTACCCCACATTGTTTTATTCATTTTAATCTCACCTTCATATTTATTTCCATCAAGGTCTATATAAGATCCCATTCCGCTAAAAGATTTTTCAATTTTTTGTGAATGCAATTGGTTGATCGATGAAGAGAAAAATAGAAGAAAGGAGAGGAATGGGAGTATTGATTTTATGCGCATTTGAAAAGTTTTTTGTCTGGACAAAGAATTATCATTTCGCCCAAATTAGTATTGATTTCAATAATTGGCAATTAAATATTTAGCATTAACCTCTATCCCATTGACTTTAAGCAATTTGTTTTAAAAACAAATTTGAAATATTCAATTTAGAGTCGAAATAGTTCAATAAATTGGCCAATTGATTAATCCTCACCAAGACACCAAGCAAAGTCAAGAGCAAATAAAATTTCAATGAACACAGAAGAAAAAGTCCGTGGGTTGATAAGAGATATCCCCAATTTTCCAAAGGAGGGAATCATTTTTAAAGACATAACTCCTTTATTGGAACATCCTGAAGTTACTGCTGAGATCACTTCGGCATTATTAGAACCTTTTAGGGATTGTGAAATTGATGCCATCTTGGGAATTGAAAGTCGTGGCTTCTTTTGGGGATTGTTAATGGCTCAAGCTTTAGAGGTTCCCTTCATTCCTGTGAGAAAGGAGGGGAAACTGCCGTATAAAACCATCAAACACAAATACGATCTTGAATACGGTAGTGCCGTGATCGAAGTGCATGAAGATGCCATCAAGGTGGGAAGTAAAGTGCTGGTGCATGATGATCTTTTAGCTACGGGTGGAACAGCAGAAGCAGCAGCTAGACTAGTAGAACAGAGAGGGGCAGAAGTAGTTGGGTTTTCTTTTTTGGTAATTTTGAACTTCCTAAAGGGTAAGAATGTTCTATCAAAAATTAGCAATAAGGTAGAAGCCGTAGTAGAATATTAAAACGACAGATTTAGATGGATTTTTCTCAGACTGAAAATCAACAGATGGTGGCCGATATGGCCAGAGACTTTGCAGAAAGTCATATTCGTCCGGATATGATGAAGTGGGATGAAAGTCAGGAATTCCCAATTGAAGTATTTAAGAAATTAGGTGAATTGGGAATGATGGGAGTCTTAGTCCCACAAGAATACGGGGGAGCGGGCTTCGGTTATCACGAATATATTACTGTTATAACTGAGATCGCTAAAGTTTGTGGATCGATCGGTTTAAGTGTTGCAGCGCACAATTCATTGTGCACAGGACATATATTGGCCTTTGGAAATGAAGAGCAAAAGAAAAAGTACCTGCCCAAGCTAGCAACTGCTGAGCATATAGGGGCATGGGGATTAACTGAGCACAATACCGGATCAGATGCCGGGGGGATGAATACCACTGCCAAGCAAGATGGAGATCATTGGATCTTGAACGGAGCCAAGAACTTCATTACCCATGCCATTTCTGGAGATGTTGCAGTAGTGATCGCCAGAACAGGTGAGAAAGGAGACTCTCATGGTATGACAGCCTTTGTGATTGAAAAAGGCACTCCCGGTTTTAGTTCAGGTAAGAAGGAAGATAAATTGGGAATGAGAGCCTCCGAAACCGCCGAGTTGATCTTTCAAGATTGCAGGGTGCACAAAGATCAAATCCTAGGTAAGGTAGGAGAAGGCTTTCCACAGGCAATGAAAGTTTTAGATGGAGGTAGAATATCTATTGCAGCTCTATCCTTGGGAATTGCTAAAGGAGCTTATGAAGCAGCTAAAAAGTATTCAAAAGAAAGAGAGCAGTTTGGTCAGGCCATTTCTAATTTCCAGGCCATTGCTTTTAAGTTAGCAGATATGGCAACGGAGATAGAAGCGGCAGAATTGCTTACTCATCAGGCCGCAGATCTAAAGAACAAAGGTCAGAAGATGACCAAGGAATCTGCTTATGCAAAATACTATGCTTCTGAAGTTGCAGTGAGGGTGTCCAACGAAGCTGTTCAGATCTTTGGAGGCTATGGATATACCAAAGAATTTCCTGCAGAAAAGTATTACAGAGATTCTAAGCTATGCACTATTGGTGAAGGAACTTCTGAGATTCAGAAGCTGGTTATTTCAAGGGAGATTTTGAAATAGATTCTAGAGCCAAGAGCCAAGAAGCAGGAAGCAGGGCTGAATTTGGATTCAATTAAAATCCTCTTCATTCTTTATTCTGTTCTCTGAACTCTGCTTTCTTAATACCAATCTCTTTTTTTAATTTCTAGTTTTTAGTTTCAACTTTTCTAATTACTTTTGCCGTCCATTAAATTTAAAGGAGAAAACAATGCTAATTGTACCTGTAAAAGAAGGCGAGAATATTGAGAGAGCTCTTAAGAAGTTCAAGAAGAAATTCGAAAGAACCGGAACAGTTAAGGAATTGAGAAGTCGTCAGCACTTCACCAAGCCATCTGTAGAGAGAAGAGAAGAGATCAAGAAAGCCATCTACAAAGAGCAAATGCAGAGAGAAGAAGAGGCATAAGCCTTTTTCTTTTATACAGATATTGACCACTTTGATACTTTGCGTAACTTGCATTGATATCAAGGTGGTTTTTTTATGTCCTATTCCGACTTCCTGTCCTACCTTCAGAACGAGAAGAGATATTCGGTCCATACCATTGCGGCCTATGAGAATGATCTGTTGCAGTTCACAGATTTCCTAGCTACTACCTATGGCTCTGATGATCTTTTAGGTGCTACTCCTTCTGCTCTTAGGTCTTGGGTGGTTTCTTTGTTGGATGAGGGGGTAAGTCCTCGCTCAGTGCAAAGGAAGATCTCTTCCTTAAAATCATTTTATCGTTTTCACTTTAAGAGAGGTGATATTGAGAAACTGCCAACCTCTAAATTGCAATCGCCTAAGCAGAAAAAAACACTTCCGGCATTTGTGAAGGAGAGCGAGATGAATATGCTTTTGGAGGAGCTTCAATTCGAAGAGGGATTTGAAGGATTGAGAGATAAGGTATTGATCGAGTTGCTTTATTCTTCGGGCATGAGATTAAGTGAGTTGATCGGGGTCAAGTTGAAGGATATCGATCTTCATGATTCAACGGTAAAGGTATTAGGTAAGAGGAATAAGGAGAGAAAGATCCCTTTGCATCATCATATTATAGATCTATTGAAATTGTATTTCGAAGAGCGCGAGAAATTGGCCGAAACCGATTTCCTAATAATTACTAATAAGGGGAATAAGATCTATCCGAAATTTGTTTATCGAAAGGTTAATCACTACCTTAGTCAGGTAACTTCTATGAGCAAGAAGAGTCCTCACGTTTTACGTCACACCTTTGCCACTCATATGCTGAACAACGGAGCAGATCTAAATACGATCAAGGAGATTCTGGGGCATGCGAACCTCTCGGCCACCCAGATTTATACTCACAATTCCATTGAGAAATTAAAAAACATATATAAACAAGCTCACCCTAGAGCATAAAATTCAATACTATGCAAGTAAAATTGAACGTAAGATCAGTCAACTTTGACGCAGACCAAAAATTGATCGATTTCATCCAAGGAAGATTGGATAAACTAACTCACTTTTTCGACCGCATTATTGAGGCGGATGTATACCTTAAAGTAGATAACAATCACGAAACTGAAAATAAGACTGTAGAAATACGTTTAATGATACCCGGTAACGACTTATTTGCGAAAAAAACGGCCAAAAATTTCGAGGCTGCCACAGATGAGGTTGCAGAAGCCCTCAGAAGACAAGCAAAAAAGAGAAAAGAAAAAGTTTGGGGAGTGTCGTAAATACTGAAAAAAATCAGTCATTTTTAATCTTAGCAAAAGACCCTTAAAAAAAATACTGACAAATATTTCAGGATACTAGAATCTTTTATAAATTTGCAGACCTTTTTCGAGCCTATTTTATAGTGCCGGGAAAGGTCTTTTAATTGATGCCGATGTAGCTCAGTTGGCCAGAGCAGCTGATTTGTAATCAGCGGGTCGGGGGTTCGAATCCCTCCATCGGCTCTCGTTCTTTTACAAAATTGACGACTAAAAAGTCGGGGAGATACTCAAGCGGCCAACGAGGACAGACTGTAAATCTGTTGACTATGTCTTCGCAGGTTCGA
>JAUIGQ010000134.1 GCA_030429925.1 Bacteroidia bacterium
AATCTGGAACCTAGAGTCTAGAATCTGGAGGAAATAATGTGTTCCACAGAGTTACACAAAGTAGATCTCAGAGTTCCTCAGAGTTAAAGCTGTAAGATAGGTTGTTAACTGTATAAAGAATCTGGAACCTAGAGTCTAGATTCTGGAGGAAATAATGTGTTTCACAGAGTTACTCAGAGTATATCTCGGAGTAACACAGAGGGAAAATTTAATATGGATGATTAACTGGCTTTTCTCTGTGCTTCTTCGGGCTTCTCTGTGAAACCCTGTGAAATAGCTTTCAAGCAATGTATAAGAATTGGTATAAGTAATTCTCAATTCCAAAATTGTCCAGACTCAAGATTCCAAATTCTAGACTCTAAATGTCTATCTTTGAACTCGTGAAGGCATTCGGAGCCATACTCTTAGCAGGCCTCTTTAGCTTGCAGTCGATACAGATCAATATGAACGATCTGGGAAAACTGGTAAACCTTATCGAGCATGCCAACTATCATGCTGAAGCCTATGGCGACAGCTGGTATACTTTCTTTTCCAAACACTATGGCGATCTTAAGGAAGAGCACACTCAAACACACGAGCACGAAAAGAAAGAGCACAGTCAACTACCTAACGCAGATCAACTCATTAGCGCTACGCTGACTTTTATCTATCAACAATACCGACTGGATATCTCTTCTCCCATAAGCAGCTGTGAAAGCCATAGCTTTTTCTACCAGTCGACCTATCATTTCCAAGACCTTGTAGACATCTTTCAGCCACCTCGGGCTTAATTAATGATTCTCTTCTTTCATGGTTGGTTCAATGAACCTGCCTATTCAATCATTAATAAATATTCGAGATGTTATCCCGTATTATACACTTTAGTGTAAACAATCAATTTATCGTATTCCTGCTGGTTGGATTGATGTCAGCCGTAGGGATCTATTCTCTCAGCAACCTATCTATAGGGGCTGTTCCAGATATCACCAACAATCAGGTGCAAGTCATTACTACCTCTAATAGCTTGTCAACAGTGGAGATGGAGAAATACATTTCCTATCCCATTGAGCTGGAAATGGCCAACCTGCCGGGAGTAGAAGAGATCCGTTCGATCTCCAAATTCGGTATTTCAGTCGTTACCGTTGTCTTTAGCGACGAGATGGGGACTTATCTGCCGCGACAATTGATCGCTGAGAAGATCCAAGCAGCTGCTGAGAATATTCCGGAAGCTTATGGAAAACCCCAAATGGGTCCCATTAGTACAGGCCTTGGTGAGATCTATCAATATATCCTAGATACAGAGGAAGGATATGAAGATCGATACAGTCCCATGGAGCTTACCAGCATTCAAAACTGGATCGTCAAGCGGCAATTGAGCGGCATTGATGGAGTGGTGGAAGTCAATACTTGGGGTGGTTATTTAAAACAATATGAGGTGGCCATCAGCTCAGCACGACTCAATGCAATGAACATTAGTATTCAAGAGGTTTTTGAAGCTTTGGAGAAGAACAATGGCGTAACCGGAGCCGGATACATTGAAAAGGAGCAACAGAGCTATTTTATCAGAGGAGAAGGCTTGGCAACATCCATTGAGGACCTAAAGCAGATCATTGTGGAGAATAGAGAGGGAATACCTATCCTGATCCAAGATGTTGCAGAAGTGAAGTACGGCTATGCCAACCGATTTGGTGCCATCACCGCCAATGGGGAGGGAGAAAAGGTGCTGGGACAAGTAATGATGCTGAAAGGGGCCAACCCCAGCGCTGTGATCCAAAAGGTGCAAGAAAGAGTGGAAGCCATACAAAAGACCTTGCCTCCAGGTGTGGTGATCAATCCAATTCTGGATAGAAGTGAGTTGATCGATAAGACCACTCATACCATTGCTGAAAACCTGATCCTGGGCTGCTTGATCGTGATCTTTGTAGTGGTCCTCTTGCTGGGCAATTGGAGATCCGGCTTGATCGTCGCCTCCATCATTCCTTTTTCCTTTTTGTTCGCTCTCAATATGATGTATCTCTTTGATGTAGATGCCAATTTGATGAGCCTGGGAGCTATTGATTTTGGTATCATCATCGACGGAGCCGTGATCATAGTCGAGTTCATCTCCTATCAGCTGGTAAAGCGGAATCGGGAGAAGCTGGAGGTGATCGGAAAGGAGGAAATGAAAGATCTAAGTATTCAGTCTTCCGCTACCATGATGAATTCCGCCATTTTTGGTCAGCTGGTCATCCTCATTGTCTTCATTCCCATTTTTACCTTGCAAGGGGTAGAAGGGAAGATGTTCATTCCCATGGTACAGGTATTTGGCTTCGCCATCTTGGGAGCCATGATCCTTTGTCTGACCTATTTACCGGCCGCTTCTGCCATCTTCTTGAAGCTGGGAAGTAAAGAGTCGAAGTCGGAAAAGATGATCGCCAAATTACATCAACCCTTGGAAAGCACCTTGAGATGGGGTTTGAAAAACAAAAGAACGGTCATTGCCATTTGTTTGGGACTATTGATCGGTAGTGGCTTGCTCTTTAGTAGAATGGGAGCGGAGTTCGTGCCCACCTTGGATGAGGGCGACTTTGTGATTCAACCGGTTCTGAAGACCGGAACTTCTCTGAGCGAGACCATTGATATGACCACTAAGATCGAAAAGATCCTGATCGATCAATTTCCCGAGGTTGAACAGATCGTCTCAAGAATTGGAGCTGCGGAAGTCCCTACGGACCCCATGTCATTGGAAGAAGCTGATGTGATCATCAATCTGAAAGAAAAGAGCGAATGGGTAACGGCAGATAGCAAAGATGAGCTGGCGGAAGCTTTCAAAGAGGCCATTGAAGTACTGGGAGTTGGGGTAGAGTTCACCCAACCCATTGAAATGAGGTTCAACGAGCTCATTACCGGCGTTCGCTCCGACATTGCCATCAAGCTTTACGGGGAGAACCTAAAGCTGTTGGATCAAAAGGCACAGGAGATCAAGGCGCTGATCAAGGATGTAGAGGGAGTAGGAGACATTGTGGTAGAGAAAACGGTAGGATTGCCTCAGATTCAAGTCAAGTACAAGAGAGACAAGATCGCTCGTTACGGATTGAACGTTCAAGAGCTCAACGATCTGTTGTCCCTGGCTTATGCAGGAAAGAAGGCAGGTTTGATCCTAGAAGAAGAAAAGCGCTTTGATCTGGTGGTGCGCTTAAAAGAGGAGGAGAGGAAGGAATTGAATGCCATTGAAGACCTCTATGTAGATCTGCCCAATGGAGGAAAGATTCCACTTACTGAAGTGGCTGATATAGAGTTGACCACTTCCTCGGCCAAGATCTCCAGAGAGAATACCCGCAGAAGGGTAGTGGTGGCAGTGAATGTGAGGAATAGGGACTTGCAAAGTCTGGTGGAAGAGATCCAAAGTACACTGAAAAGCGAGCTCGATCTTCCGATTGGTTATAGTCTGGATTATGGCGGACAGTTCGAGAACCTCAATTCAGCCAAGAAAAGGTTAAGTTGGGCAGTGCCTTTGGCGCTAATCCTCATTTTCAGCATGCTCTATTTCGCCTTCCGATCGTGGAAAGAAGCCCTCCTGATCTTTACCGCCATTCCGCTCTCCATTGTTGGAGGAGTGCTGTTGCTGTATCTGAGGGGGATGCCTTTTAGTATATCGGCAGGCATTGGATTTATAGCTCTCTTTGGAATTGCAGTGCTGAATGGGATCGTGTTGATCGAGCACTTCAAGAGTTTGAGAGAAGAGTATAGAGCAAGAGGATCTAAAAATGAAGCAAGTGAGGAACTAGTGATTCAGGGCAGTAAAGATCGATTGAGGGCGGTGATCTTAACGGCCAGCTCTACGGCTATGGGATTTCTGCCCATGGCCATTTCCGGAAGTGCCGGAGCTGAAGTCCAGCGCCCCCTAGCCACCGTTGTGATCGGAGGAGTGATCTCTTCCACCTTGTTAACCCTAGTCATCATCCCAATACTTTATTCCATGTTCTTGAATCATCAGAAAAACATTGCCAAGGCAAGCAAGCTAGCTATATTGCTACCCCTGATCTTTTTTGTCGGCTTGAGCAATGCCCAGGAGAACAAGCAAGTCTATACCTATGAAGAGTTGAAAGCACTTTGCTTGGAGAACAATAAAAGTTTACAGGCATCGAAGCTTCAGGTAGACCGATCTAAAGCGCTTATAAACAGCTCGTTGAATTTTCAAAAGACAGGAGTGTTCTACGGCTATGATGAGAACAATTTGGCTTTGAACAACGAACCCTTGAACGTTTGGGGCATTCAGCAAGACATTGCCTTTCCAACTACTTATTTCAGTGGAAGGAAGGTGAGCAAGAGTCAGTATATGATGCAGAGCAGTCAGCATCAGCTGAGAAGCATGCAGATCGAGCAGGAGTTGATGACCGCCTTTCAAGATCTGCTGTATTATCAGGAGCGATATGAGCGCATTGTGTATCTCGACAGTATCTACAGAGCTTTCTCCGATGCCAGTGAGAAAAGCTATCAGTACGGCGACATCTCTCAATTGCACAAGCTAACAGCTACCTCAAAGGTGGAAAGCTTTGCCATAGAGGTGAAGAGGGCAGAGGAAGATCAGAAGCAAGCCCAACTGCGACTGCAAGCTTTGACCTTGATCCCCAATGATAGTTTCCGAGTGAAAGGAGTCTGGGAGAGATTGAATTTGAATGCTTTGAAAGTAGAAGAGCATCCCATGATGAAGCTCTACGATCAGAAGATGAGCGGGATCCAGAGCGAGTACAGCTACAAAAAGCAACAATTGCTACCGGATCTCAGCATGACCTATTTTCAGGGGACCAACAGCGGGATCAATGAAAATTTGATCGGCTATCAGTTTGGGTTGAAGATCCCGCTGCTGTTTAGCGGACAATCCTCTCAAATACAGGCAGCCAACATCCAAAGGAGCATTGTCAATGCAGAAGCAGAGGAGACCAAGATCGCTTTGAAGAGCAGACAGGAGCAATTGCTGAGTCAGCTGAGACAGCACAGCAAAGCCTTGGAATACTATGAAAATACCGGATTGGATCTGGCAGACCAGATCGCAAGGGCGGCTAAGAAAAGCTATAGAGCCGGGGAGATCAACTTCTTTCGCTATTTAGAGAGTGAAGAGGCCGCCATCAACATTAGACTCAATTATTTAACTGAAATGCACGCTTACAACTTAACTGTTGTGAAGCTGAACTTCTTAATGAACGAATAAGATGAAAAAATTAGTAATGATTTGTGCAATGGGACTGCTCATCAGCGCCTGTGGAGCACCAGCAGAAGAACAAGAAGCCATCAATCAAGATTACATCAGCATACCAAAGACTTTATTTGAAAGTTCAGGGATGAAAGAGGTGGAGATGGTTGAGAAGAAGGAAGCCGTTTATGTACAATGCACCGGTTTCATAGATGCACCCCCGCATAACAGAGCATCCATTAGCAATTATATGGGAGGATATGTGGTCAATAACCCTTTATTGGTAGGCGATCAAGTGAAAAATGGAGATTTCTTATTACGATTGGAGAATCCTGATTTCATTCATTTGCAAGAAGACTATTTGGCGCTAAGAGCAGAGTTGGAATACAGTTCAAAGGCTTTTGACCGACAAAGCAGTCTGTACAAGGACAGCATCAGTTCAGGAGCTAATTATCAGGCTGCTAAGAGCGAGTTTGAGGTAAAGAAGGCCAGAATGAGCGCTTTGGAGCAAAAGCTGAAGCTGTTGGGAGTAAATGCACAGCAATTAGAAGCTGAGAATATCAGCAGCAGCATTGAGATCAAAGCACCGATAGATGGGGTAATTTCCAAGGTAAATACCCAATTGGGATCCTATGTATCGCCGCAGGCGGTGATGTTAGAGATCATAGACGGATCCCATTTGCATTTGGAATTGGAAGTCTATGAGAAAGACATCAATCAGCTCAAGGTAGGACAAACCATCAAATTCAGTGTATCCGATGTGAACGCAGAAGAATTGGAAGGAGAAGTCCATTTGATCGGCAATACGGTAGACGCTGAGAAACGCACGGTAAAGGTACACGGACATCTTCCTGATTCCGTTTCCGGCAGATTACAAGTAGGCATGTTTGTGAAGGCGTATATCAAAGTAAAGGAAGAAAGGATGTATACCTATCCGGAAGGAACGGTGGTCAAGAACGAAGGTCATTGGAAAGGATTGAGATTGGTAGAAGCCAAGGAGAATGAAATGATCTGCGAAGTAATGATCTTAGGAGATGCTGAAGAGAATGCTGCAGCATATAGTTCAAAAGAAAAGGATTCACAGCATTTGATCCAGGGAGGATATCATTATATGGGTGAAGGCGACGCTCACGATCATTGATGAAAAGTAAAAGGCTCAGATTAATAGATTAATAGATTAACAGATTAAAAGAGAAGTCTGGATTTAATCTGGAATTTGTCTTTTTTAGAATGTCACACTGAGCGGCCTGTCCTGAGCGTAGTCGAAGGAAGTTGAAGTGTAATAGCAAATCAGAAGAGAGAGGATTTACTATATATACTGAGGTTTTGAAATTATCTATTTAACATAATATTAATTATGAGACTCTTGAGGAAGATGCACCTGAATACTTGAATATCTTAAATTTTTCAGAGTTAACAGAATTTATAAATGAAACTAACTTTACCTAACGGCAGAAAGGAATGACAAAATAACTAATTAAGTCAAGCATAAAGAACCCCAGCCCGATTAACATGATTACCAAGTTTCAACTGGATATCAGCAAGAAGCAAATGTTTTATTTTAAATACTGCATTCCGACTTTTAATACCATTTGAATTCTTTGAGTATAAGTATCGAAAATCAAACATTAAATAATACTGGTTAGAATGATACTTAATGGGAACATCGCTAACATATGAATAA